>DCGU01000090.1 GCA_002315325.1 Clostridiales bacterium UBA1770 | reverse complement strand
GCGAGCGGGCAGAGGACGTATTCGGCACTCACAATACGCTTGAAACGTTGTATACGGTGCGTAAAACTGTACGCTACGGCCGCGCCTGCGTTACGCTTCTGATGCCCAAAGAGGTGAAATAATGAACAAAACGTTTTTGGTTCCGGGTAGTTTTGACCCGATTACAAAAGGACACGTGGCAATGATTGCCTATGCGGCGACCCTATGTGATACCGTAGTTGTCGGTATTTTGCAAAATCAGGACAAAAACAACGTTTTCTCTCCCGAAGAGCGAAAAAATATGGCGGAAGCTGCCTGCGCAGCTGCGGGGTTGAACAACGTGAGGGTCGTGGTTTCCGATGGGATGACGGCCGATTTATATCGAAACGTCGGAGCCTGTGCGATGGTGCGCGGTTTGCGCAATGCCGCGGATTTGGCTTACGAGCAGACGGTGCTGGAATATCACCGACTTCATAATCCAGACCTGCAAACGGTGTTTTGGGTTTGTCCTCCCGCATTGCGCGATTGCTCTTCCACGGTTGTCCGCAATGCATTGACGGAAGGAAAAATGCCGTATGACGTTGTGCCGGAAGCGGTTCTTCCTTTTATCAAAACAAAAATGTAATGATCCATAATGAGGAAAAACGGTGCCGATTTTCGGCACCGTTTTTTGAGCTGCCTATTGACAGGCAGGGAACAAAGTGGTATACTCTAACTGTACTATTACGGGTAGTACAGTTGGGAGGCGATTCTTTTTCATGTGGTTGATTGATATATTTTCTCGGACACCGATTTACGAGCAGATTATCAGCAGCGTTGAGAGTGACGTGCTGAACGGGAGCGTAAAGACCGGGGACCGATTGCCGTCTTTGCGCGAACTGTCCGTGGGACTCGGCATTAACCCCAATACCATTCAAAAGGCGTTCAACGAATTGATTCACCGTGAAATCATTCAGTCGGCGCCCGGTATGGGATATTTTATTGCGCCGGAAGCGCTTGCCGCTGTGCGAGCAAGGCATGCCGGTGCACTGACCGATTTACACGATTTGTGTATCAAACTACGTCTGGCCGGCATTACCGAGGAAGCGATTGTGCAAACGGTTCGCACCGTATATGCTGCAGCGGACAGTGAGGAGGAAAAATAATGATTATCGCACAAAATATAACCAAAAAATTCGACGATTTCGTCGCATTGAATCATTTGAACTGTAAAATACCGGACGGCTGTATCTATGGTTTGGTCGGCAGTAACGGTGCAGGTAAGTCCACGTTTTTGCGTTTGATCAGCGGCGTGTATCGCCCCGATGAAGGCAGTATTACGTATGATGAACTGCCGCTGTACAATAACCCTGCTGCAAAGAGCCAAATGGTATACGTACCGGACGATCTCTATTTTTTGCCGGGCAGCAATATCAAACAGATGGCTTCTTTGTATAAAGCGGCCTATCCGGCTTTCAGCGACGAACGGCTGCATAATTTGCTCGGCACGTTTAAACTCAGTGAAACGGCACCGATTCGTACGTTTTCCAAAGGTATGAAACGGCAGGCGGCCACCATTTTGGCACTGTCCTGCAAACCGAAATATCTTTTCTTTGACGAAACGTTCGACGGGCTTGATCCGGTTATGCGCAACCTGGTAAAACAGGTCATTTATAACGACGTGATGGAAAATAAAACCACGACGATTATCACGTCGCATTCGCTGCGGGAATTGGAAGATACCTGCGACCAGTTGGCGCTGCTGCATAAGGGCGGCATCGTGTTTGAAAGCGATATTCAAAACCTGAAGACGGCCCTGTATAAAGTACAGGTGGCGTTCGAGCGTGAAACACCGTATACCCGTGCCGATTTCGAGGCTGCCGGCGTGACGATGGTTTCCTACTCGCAGCTCGGCTCCGTGTACACGTTTATCGCACGCAGCGAGCGGGAGCAGACGGTGGCAACGCTGCGTGCCATGAACCCGTTGCTGATTGACGTTCTGCCGCTGTCGTTGGAAGAAGTATTCATATACGAAATGGAAGCGCTTGGCTACGCTTTCAAAGACGTCTTAATGTAAGGGGGTGACGTATATGAAAAAAACAAGTCAAAACACTGTTTTCAGTTTTGCTGTCTATCGTGAGGGACTCAAGAAAATTCGTGTCACCGGCATCGCCGTTTCCATATTGGTATTGGTGATTAATGCCATCGTTCCGCTGGTCCATATTTTGGCGGAAGGTTCTCGAAAGACCATCGGTGTCGTCAACTTTTCGGTACCGATGCTGATTATTCTTTTTGCCGCACCGCTCTTTATTTTCAATATGTACGGCTTTTTGAACAACCGTTCGGAAGCGGATTTTTATCACGCTTTGCCGCAGAAGCGTATTTGCGTATATCTTTCGCTGACGGCCGCGGTACTTACGTGGATGTGGGGCATTATTTTGGCCTCCACGGCGTTAACGGCACTCATGTGGGCTCTTGACCCGCATGCGGTTCTGTCGCTTTCCTGCCTGTATTTGGTACCGATGGCGTATATGTTGATGACGTTGTTCATCGCCGGTGTGATGACGGTGGCCATGATGCTGACGGGTACGACGGTAACCAACTGGGCACTGGCACTTTTGATACTGACGCTCGTTCGCATTGTCGGGCTGCTGTATACGACGTCGCTTGAATACGCCGTATGGATGTTTAAACTGTCAGGGTCCGTCGGTGAATTCTTAAGTCCTGAATTTTCCGTTTTGTATAAATGGTTCGTCTGTATGATTAACAGCAGCGTGGACGAGTTTTACACGGCCGTGCCGATGCTGATTTATACGTTTGTTGTGTCGGTGCTGCTGCTCGCCGCCGGCGGATGGCTCTACCATATCCGCAAGAGCGAAATGGCCGGGCAAAGCGCACCGGGACGCCGTCTCCATCACCTGTTCCGTAACCTGTTTGTTTTGCCGTTTGCATTGCTTTTGACCAACGCCATGCTCGGTCAATGGTGTGCCGATCGGGAGTTCGACGTATCCGCAGACGTTATTTTAACTGTCCTTATGTTGCTCGTATGTCTGTTGTACGAACTGATCACGACAAAGAGTTGGAAGCGTATGCTGAAGGCCGTCCCGAAGTTGTGGACCGTTGCGGTTGTATGTATCGTGTTTGTCGGCAGCATTCTTGGTATAAAGGCGTACGTGCTGTCCTCCGTTCCGAACAAAACGGACGTCGATGCAGTCGTCATTCTTGATAATTTCTATATGAGCTGGGACCCGACGTACGAGTCGCTGATCACGAAAAAAATCGCACTGCAGTCGGACGAAGTCAATGCGCTAGTTGCCGATAAACTGGCACAGGCTGCCGATGCAATCAAGAGCGGCGACAATGACGAGGGAATGTATTCCGTCACGTTGGACGTCGTGCTGAAGAACGGTAAAAAGCAGGGGCGCTGCATCGGTCTCTCGCAGGAAGAATACTTTGACCTTTTGAACCGTGTCAACAACAGCGCTGCGTATCATGAAAAATACGTGATGATTCCGCCGGAAAACGAAGTGTCGACGTGCAGTCTGCTGATGGGCAGATACGGATACACGTATCAATTGTCCGATAAGTACAAAGCCGTATACAATGCCTTTGCAAAAGAATATGCCGCTTTGTCCGATGAGGCGAAAATCAACGTGAAAACGGCGTATGATATGAAAGACGATACGGAGGATAACGCGCTGTTTATATCCGTCACCGGTGCGTATAACGGGAAATTGTATACCAGTCACTACTACGTCGGCAACGACATGCCGCAAACGAGGCAGGCCATTGCGGATGCCGTAAATGAACTGTATGCGAGTGAACGCAATCTTTGGGTTGATTCGTTAGGGAAAATGAATGCAGAAACGTTTGATGATGATACTGCGTATTTCAGTTTATGTTTCCTGGTTCCCGGTTTGGAAGTTTTTACCAACGTCGACACGCAGGAAACTTGGTACAGCGGCGGCGCAAAGCTCAGAATCGATCAAAGTCCGAAATACAAACCCGACGACCGTAACGTATATATTGCCGACGTATGCAACGCTTTGAAAATGACGGTCAAAGATTTATCTTCGCCGTCGTATGGGCAAGACAAATACTTTGCCGTTCTTGACGGTTACGTTAATATACCCGACGGGGAGGCCGGTTACTATTCGTCTATCCCGGTGCTGCTGTCATCCGATACGGTGCAGGTATTGCTGCAATTATATGAAACGTATTACAGAACTGATGAATACGCGTATTGAATACGTTATTTGGGTCATTATAAAATAAAAAACGCGGGGCGTGTGAACGCTCCGCGTTTTTATGTGGGTTTATTGTGCCAGCCGTTTTTCCAAATTGGTACGGATGGCTTTGATAAAGGGCAGGGTGCAGACAGGCGTCACGGACGTTCCCGGGGTGACCAGGGATATCAAGTCCTTCGTCATTACGCCGCTGTTCAGCGTATCGATGCAGGCGCCTTCCAGTGCGTCGGCAAAAGCGGACAGGTCATTCAGCCCGTCAAATTCGCCTCTCTTGCGCAAAGCGCCGCTCCAAGCGTAAATGGTTGCCATGGGGTTGGTGGAAGTCTCCTCGCCCTGTAAATAACGGTAATAATGCTTGGTGACCGTGCCGTGGGCTGCTTCGTATTCAAACTGGCCGTTGGGGGAAACCAAAACCGAGGTCATCATGGCAAGGGAACCGAACGCCGTGGATACCATATCGGACATTACGTCGCCGTCGTAGTTCTTGCAGGCCCAAATGAAGCCGCCGTTCGAACGGATAACGCGCGCCACGGCATCGTCAATCAGAGTGTAGAAATACGTGATGCCGGCCGCCTCAAACAGCGCTTTGTATTCGGTGTCGTACAATTCCTGAAAAATCAGTTTGAAGGTCTGGTCATACTGCTTGGAAATCGTATCTTTCGTGGAGAACCATAAGTCCTGACCGGTGGCAAGGGCGTATTTAAAGCAGGAATGGGCAAAGGAACGAATGGAATCATCCTTGTTGTACTGGCTCTGCAGTACGCCGGCCCCTTTAAAATCAAATACGGTTTCGCGGAAAGTTTCTTTGCCGTTGTCGTCCGTGAATACCAGTTCGGCTTTGCCGGCACCGGGCACCCGGTATTCGGTGGCGCGGTAAACGTCGCCGTAGGCATGGCGGGCGATGGTAATCGGCTTTTCCCAATTGCGAACGACCGGTTTAACGGCGTCAATCAAAATGGGGGCGCGGAACACCGTACCGTCCAAAACGGCGCGGATGGTGCCGTTGGGGCTTTTCCACATCTCGCTCAGATTGTATTCTTCCACGCGCTGCCGGTTAGGCGTGATGGTGGCGCATTTGACGCCGACGCCGAGCTCTTTGTTGGCCAGCGCCGCGTCCATCGTTACTTTGTCTTTGGTCTTTTCGCGTTCGGGCAGTCCCAAATCATAATATTGCGTTTTTAAGTCAATAAACGGATGAAGAAGCTCGTCTTTGATCATTTTCCAAATGACGCGCGTCATTTCGTCGCCGTCCATTTCGACCAACGGCGTCTTCATGGTTAGTTTTGCCATGGGTTAATCCTTTCCTGCGTGTGCAGCATAATAGTTCATCAAACAGCCGTCCAATAGGATTTCTTTTTCGTCATCCGACAGTCCCTTAATATACAGCGTCAACGTGTGACGGCTGCCGTCGGCGCACAGTACCTCGGCGGGGAAGGTCTCTTCGCCGTCCTGCAGGCGTGCTTTGACGTTCGGTACGAAAATCCAGTCTTCGATGCCGAAGGGGAAGTCGTCCTTTTCATCCATGGTGAAGGGAAGAATACCCCAGTTGATACAGTTGGAACGGTAACGCTTGGTAGCAAAGGCGTGACATATATTGCCCAGTCCCCCGAGAACTTTTTGGCAGGAGGCCGCCTGCTCGCGCGCCGAACCGTCGCCCGGTTTTTCGGCAAACAAACAGGAACCGATTTGCGTCGTTACCGCCAATTCGTCGGCTTCGCCGAATACGGCAAGAACCTCCATGATTTCCGTCGGCGCGTTGTTTTCGCGTCTCTCTTTTTCCATGGCGGCAATCGCCTTGGCGCGGGCAACGTACTGCGGCTCGCGGCGGGAGAGGGCAAATTCGGACAGGCGCAGCGGGTTGGAACGGTAGCTCGACGTTTCCCCCGAGGGAATCAGCTCGTCGGTGGTCGTTACGGCGTCGTGCAGGACAGCAGCGGGTTTCAATAATACGTTGTCACCCAGCGGATACTGGCGCGGCCAGTCGGCAATATTGGGGCCCATCACGAGCTCAGTTTCGGGCTGCGGATGACCGTAGCCGTTATACACGCGTTTGGAATAAGCGGAATCGTCGTATTCGTATTCGGTCGGTGTAAAGGCATAGTTGACGTCTGTGGCGGCCGTAATAATACCGCCGTTTGCCGCGGTGGCCGCAATGCTGCGCGCATCCATCAGCGCAACGTAGGCAATCTGTCCCTCGCCCGGTTTGGAACCTTCGCGATTGGGGAAATTGCGCGTGGTATGACGCAGGGACAGCCCATTGTTGCAGGGCACGTCGCCGGCACCGAAACAGGGACCGCAGAAGGACGGTTTAATCACGGCACCGTCGGACAGCAATTGGGCCGACGTGCCGTTTTTCGTCAATGCCATACTGACGGGAACGCTGGTCGGATAGACGGACAGCGTGAAATCGGGATTGTTCAGTCCGCCGCCGGCATGCAGTACGGCAGCCGCTTCTTCCACGTTTTCATAAATGCCGCCGGCACAACCGGCGATGACGCCTTGCTCGGCCATAACACCCTTATCCGTGATTTTATTCAGCAATACGGGGGCTGCTTTGGGATATTTGTCCTTAGCGTCGGCTTCTACGGCACCGAGAATCTCGGCGGCGCGTTCGTTGAATTCGTGAATGGTGAAAGCGTTGGAGGGATGGAACGGCAGGGCAATCATGGATTCGATTTCATCCAAACGGATCGTAATCATACGGTCGTAGCCGGCCCCTTCCGCAACGGTCAATGCTTGATAATCTCCCGGACGCTTCATGGTTTCATAGTATGCCTTGGTTTTTTCATCTGTCGTCCAAATAGAGGACAGGCAGGCGCTTTCGGTCGTCATCACGTCGACGCCGCAGCGGAAATCAACGGATAAATCGGCAACGCCGGGACCGGCAAATTCCAAAATGCGGTTTTTAACAAATTCGTTGCCGAAGGTTGCGCCGACGAGCGCCAGGGCAACGTCATGCGGACCGATGCCGCGGCGCGGCGTACCTTCCAGCCATACCAAAACGACCTCGGGGCGCGGCACGTCATAGGTGCTGCGCAGCAGTTGTTTAACCAGTTCCGGACCGCCTTCGCCGACACCCATGGTGCCCAGCGCACCGTAGCGGGTGTGGGAGTCGGAGCCGAGAATCATTTTGCCGCAGCCGGCCAGCGCTTCACGGGCATAGGAATGAATGACGCTTTGGTTGGCGGGCACGTAGATGCCGCCGTATTTTTTGGCGGCGGACAACCCGAAGGCGTGGTCGTCTTCGTTGATAGTGCCGCCGACGGCGCACAGACTGTTATGACAATTGGTCAGGGCATAGGGCAGCGGAAACTGTTTCATGCCGCTGGCGCGCGCCGTTTGAATGATGCCGACGTAGGTGATATCGTGGGAAATCATCGCATCGAAACGAACGTGATAATACCCCTCTTCTTCCCGTACGTTGTGCGCACGGAGAATAGTATCGGCAATGGTTTTATTTTTGGATTCTGCCGACAACGCTGCAGGAACGGGAACGCCGTTTTTGATGATGACGCTTTTGTCGGTTAACGTAATACCGGTCATACGATAGACCGCCTTTCAAAGAAAAGTATAAATAAATTGAAAATGTAAAAAATGCAGGAATCAGGCGTTATAACCCAGCATAAACGCCTTTTTGTTCATTTCCAGGAACTTGGGGGCAACGCAGGCTGCCAGTGCATCCATCCATTTTTCTGTCGGGATGGAGAAATAGTGGGCAAGTCTGCCGAGCAGCACGATGTTCGTGGCTTTGGAAGAACCGGCCTGCGCTGCCAGGGACAGGGCATCAATGGCATCGATTTTAACGCCGGCGGCACGCAGATGATCCAGCACGTCGTGCGGATACTGCGCGTTGCCCGTAATGACGGGCATGGGGTCAATTTCTTGGTTGTTGACGACAATCTGGCCGTCTTTTGCCAAGCATTCGGCATAACGGGCTGCTTCCAGTTTTTCAAAGGAAACGATAAAGTCGGCCTCGCCTTTTTCTACAATCGGGGAAAAGACTTTGCCTGCATCGCCGTAACGGACGTAGGTGACAACGGAACCGCCGCGCTGGCTCATGCCGTGCACCTCGGATACCTTCACCTCGTGACCTTCTTCAACCAACAGGTGTCCCAGTACCTTGCTCGCCAACAGCGAACCCTGACCGCCGACACCGACAATCATTAAATTAACGGTTTTCATGCGTTTTCCTCCTGTGTTTCAATGGCGTTGAAGGCGCACAACTGGCTGCAGACGCCGCATCCGACGCAAAGCGTGGCATCGACGCTGACGTGACCGTCGCGGATGCGCAGGGCGGGACAGCCGATCTTCATACAAGCATGGCAGTTTTTGCACTTGTCTTCATTAACGCGGAGTGCCGGCTTGGCCTTGACGTATTTCAGCAGGGCGCAGGGACGGCGGGAAATAATCACGGACGGCTCGTTGACAGCCAGTTCTTCTTTCAGTGCCTTATCGCATTCTGCCAGATTATAGGGATCAACGACGCGAACGCGGTTGATGCCGACGGCGCGGCAAAGCGCTTCCAAATCAATTTTGGCAGCAGGGTCACCCTTAATATTGTAACCGGTGGTGGGGTTCTGCTGATGGCCTGTCATGCCGGTGATGGAGTTGTCAAGAATAATGACCGTAGAAGGGGAATCGTTGTAGGATACGTTAATCAGTCCGGTAATGCCGGAATGAATAAACGTGCTGTCGCCGATGACGCAAACGGACTTGTTCGCCGGCACCGTGCCGTTGGCTTTATTGAAGCCGTGCAGACCGGAAACGGAAGCACCCATGCACAAAACGCTGTCTACCGCACCGAGAGGCTGCTGTGCACCCAGCGTGTAACAGCCGATGTCGCCGAGAACGGTGACCTTATTTTTGGCAAGCGTGTAGAACAAACCGCGGTGCGGGCATCCTGCACACATAACGGGCGGGCGGACGGGAATCTCGTCCTGTGCGCCGGTATAGTCCTTGGCAGGTTTGCCGAAGGCAGCGGCCACCATGGACTGGGAGAATTCACCGACCATGGGGAACATATCTTTGCCGTGTACGTTAAGGCCGATGGCACGGCAGTGTTTTTCAATAATGGGGTCCAGTTCTTCCACAACGACCAACTTTTTGACGCCTGCGGCAAATGCCTTCAGGGAGTCGACGGGCAGGGGATTGACCATGCCGAGTTTCATAATACGAATGGAAGGATCGTCGCCGAAAACTTCACGGACGTACTGATAGCAGGTACCGGTGGCAATGATACCCAACTCGGTACCGTTGCCTTCAACGCGGTTGAAGGGGCAGTTTTCTGCCAATGCCGTCAGTTTTTGCGTTCTTTCTTCCACAATGGGGTGCTTTTTCTTGGCGAACGCAGGCATCATAATATATTTTGCCGGCTGTTTTACGTACGGTATCGTGGCGTGCTCAACACGTTCACCCAAATCAACGATGCTTTGAGAATGGGCAATACGGGTGCACATGCGCAGAAGAACCGGCGTATCAAACTGTTCGGACAGATCGAAGGCAGCTTTGGCAAAGGCGTAGGATTCGGCGGAATCGGCCGGCTCCAGCATGGGGACTTTGGAGGCAATGGCGTGATTGCGGGAATCCTGTTCGTTCTGTGAGGAATGCATGCCGGGGTCA
The DNA here is from genome assembly GCA_002315325.1 of Clostridiales bacterium UBA1770. GTDB lineage: Bacteria > Bacillota > Clostridia > Oscillospirales > CAG-272 > UBA1770. The sequence continues at coordinate 86,863 of DCGU01000090.1, read as the reverse complement.
TCTGCCACGCATAATACCAAACCGCCGGTGACACCGGTATAGGACAGCGTGAACAACGGATCGGCTGCAACGTTCAAACCGACGTGCTTCATGGCACAGGCGGAACGTACGCCGGCCAGGGAAGCGCCGTAGGCGACCTCCAGGGCGACTTTTTCATTCGGTGCCCATTCGCTGTGCACGTCTTTTTCGTCAAATTTGGACATGCATTCCGTGATTTCCGTGGAAGGGGTACCGGGATAAGCGGAAATGACACGGCAGCCGGCGTCGTATAAACCGCGGGCAACCGCTTCATTACCGATGAGTAATTGTTTCATAGTGTATATCCTTTCTTAAGTCTAATGAATAGCGATAAATAATAGTATAACACAAAGCGTTCTTTCACGCAAGAATTTCGGTAAAAATAGATTGGAAAGAAAGATTTTGCGTTGACAGAAAAAAACGGCCGGATTATAATAAACGGGAAAATAAAATGCGGAAATATGCAGTGTGAGATTCTCTTCCGCCGCGCCGAAAACGCGCGGCAAATCGGTCATGCTGCATAGGTACGGAAGGAGATATTATGAAAATCGTTGCTTTGGATGCCGGTACTTTGGGGAGCGACCTTGACCTGTCGCCGCTGTCGGCGGTCGGCGAACTGACAACGTACGAGGCCAGCGCGCCGGACGCAATTGCGCTACGTGCGCTTGGGGCAGACGTTCTTGTCATCAATAAGGTGAAAATCAATCAAAATACGCTTGGTGCGTCTCCCACGGTGCGTCTGATTTGTATTGCCGCAACGGGATACGATAATATTGACTTGACGTATTGCCGGGCTCACGGCATCTGTGTCGCCAACGTTGCCGGGTATTCCACGAATTCCGTGGCGCAGGTGACGATAGCCATGGCACTTTCCTTATACACGCATCTGCCGCAGTTTTCCGACCACGTGAAAAGCGGTGCTTATTCTGCCGGCGGCGCTGCAAACTGTCTTACGCCGTTTTATCGTGAAATTGCCGGAAAAACGTGGGGGATTATCGGGTACGGGCATATCGGACAGGCTGTCGGCCGTATTGCGCAGGCGCTCGGCTGTCGTCTCCTCGTTTGTAAACGTACGCCGGTTGACGGTGTGATGTGCGTTGACGTTGATACCGTGTGTCGGGAAGCGGATATTATTTCAATTCATACGCCGCTGAACGACGCCACACGCGGACTGATTAACGCGGACCGATTGGCAAAAATGAAGAAGGGCGCGGTACTGATTAACGCGGCACGTGGTGCCGTGACCGACGAGTCTGCCGTTGCAAAGGCCGTTCTGCAGGGACAGCTTGGGGGACTCGGCGTCGACGTGTATTCAGCCGAACCGTTCCCGCAGGGGCATCCGTTTGACGCGATAAAGGATTTGCCGAACGTATGCCTGACGCCGCATATGGCGTGGGGCGCGTACGAAGCGCGCGTCAGATGCCTTGACGAAATCGTTCAAAATATAAAAGCGTTTACGCAGGGGGAAAGACGTTCCCGCGTGGATTGACTTTTCAACGTTTTTTCTTGACTTTTATCGGCGGATATTGTATAATAATATCTGCTTTTCGGGCTATTAGCTCAGTTGGTTAGAGCTACCGGCTCATAACCGGTTGGTCTGGGGTTCAAGTCCCTGATAGCCCACCACGACCGCGGCTCCCTTTGCGGATTACCGCGGTCGGAGGAATTTAGAACCGAGGTGAACTCTGCAAATGAAACAATACGACGTTATTGTCATCGGTGCCGGACCCGGTGGCATTTTTTCTGCCTATGAATTGTCGATGCTTCGTCCCGATTTAAAAATTGCCGTGATGGAAGCGGGCAAGCCGCTTGAAGAAAGAAAATGCCCGATTGACGGTGTAAAGGTAACCAAATGTATCGGATGCTCTACCTGTTCCATTATGAACGGGTTCGGCGGGGCAGGCGCGTTCTCCGACGGTAAATATAATATTACCAATGAATTCGGCGGCACACTGTATAAGTACGTCGGCAAAGAAAAGGCGCTGGAACTGATGCGCTACGTGGATGATATCAACGTGTCGCACGGCGGACAGTGTACCAAACTGTTTTCCACGGCGTCTTCTTCGCTCCGCACGGAATGTCTGCGCAGCAATCTCCATTTGCTCGACGCCTCCGTCCGCCATTTGGGTACGGATATAAATTACGTTGTTTTGCAGAATATTTACAACGAATTATCGCAAAAAGTTGATTTTTATTTCAAAACGCCGGTCCGTAAAATCGTCAAAAAAGACGGTGCCTACGAGGCTGTTACGGACGGTGACGTTTTCGTCGGCCGCGAATGCATCGTGTCCGTCGGCCGCAGCGGCAGTAAGTGGATGGAGACGGTTTGCGCCGAATTGAACATTCCGACGTTTTCCAACCGTGTGGATATCGGTGTTCGCGTTGAATTGCCGGCCGACGTTTTCAAACACATCACCGATGCTGTGTACGAAAGTAAAATTGTGTATAAAACCGAAAAATATCAGGATTTGGTTCGTACCTTCTGTATGAACCCGCGCGGCAGTGTCGTAACGGAAAATACCAACGGTATCGTGACCGTCAACGGCCATAGCTACGAGGACCCCGCCAAGCAGACGGGAAATACCAATTTTGCACTGCTGGTTTCCAAACATTTTACCGAACCGTTCCGTGACAGTAACGGGTACGGTGAAAGCATCGCACGCCTGTCCAATATGTTGGGCGGCGGCGTGATCGTGCAGCGGTTCGGCGATTTGATTCGCGGACAAAGAAGTACCGAAAAAAGAATTGAAAAATCATTTGTAACGCCCACGCTCAAGGCAACGCCCGGCGATCTGAGTTTGGTGATGCCCAAGCGAATTTTGGACGGTATCGTTGAAATGATTTACGCCCTGGATAAAGTTGCACCCGGTACGGCCAATGACGATACGCTTTTGTACGGCGTTGAAGTCAAGTTTTATAACATGGAAGTGTCGCTGGATAACAATCTCGAAACCTCGAGCAAAGGGTTGTTCGTCATCGGTGACGGCAGCGGTGTAACGCATTCGCTGTCTCATGCTTCGGCCGGCGGTGTTCACGTAGCACGGTATATTGCCGAAACACTTAAATAAGGATTTCCGGGCAGCGTGCCGCATTGCGGCGCGCTGCTTTTTTATACGGAAAAAGGTAGACGCCCTAAAATGAATGTGTTATAATATAATAAAATATTTTTATTGGAGGCTCACGTATGCAACAGTATAATTCTCGTGATGAAATTCCTGCAAAATATAAATGGGACCTGTCGGTCATCTATGCCGATGACGCCGCCTTTTCCGCCGATTTCGACAAGGCCGAAAAAATGATTGCGGCTTTTCCCGCACATGAAAAAACGATGTCATCTTGTGCAGACGCACTGCTTTCCATGTTGAAAGATTACTGTGCCATTGATTTATTAATTAATCGCCTGTACGAATATGCCGCACGTTCGTTTGACGTGGATACTTCTGTGAATGCCAACCAAGCCCGTGTCGGAAAAGTAATGGATTTGGCAAACCGCGCCGGTTCCGCCTCCTACTTTGTAACGCCGTCTTTGCTGCGTTTGGACGGAAACACGCTTGAAAAATGGTATGCCGAATGTCCCGAACTCGCCGCATACCGTCGGCTGATTGATAAAGAAATGCGGTTCAAACCGTACACGCTTTCCGATGAATGCGAAAAGGTTATGGCCGATATGGGGCAGTGCTTGGGTACCGCTTCCGACGTCCGCGATATCATCAGCGATTCGGATATCCGTTTTGGCAAAATCAAGGATGAAACCGGTAAATCCGTTGAACTGACCGATACCAACTACGTGCCCTTTATGATGAATAAGGACCGCCGCGTGCGCCGTGCCGCCTTCAATACGCTTTATAAAACGTATAATCAATTCGGCAATACCTACGCCACGTTGATGAACGGTTTTGTCAAAGAACGTGTAACCGACGCTAAAATACGTCATTTTGAGAACAGTCTGACTGCTTCCGTTTTTCATGACGAAGTGACGCCGTCCATTTATAACAATTTGATTGATACCGTCAGCAACAATCTTGACGCCCTGTTTGAGTATTACGACATCAAAAAAGAAGTGCTCGGTGTTTCGTCTTTGCATATGTACGATATTTATCCGCCGCTGCTTGGGGATTTGGACCGCGAATACTCGATTGAAGAGGGTATTCGGGAAACGTTGGATATGGCGAAGATTTACGGCGACGAGTACCACGATACGTTGGAAGGGGGGCTGACGAAAAAAGGATGGCTCGACGTATTCCCCAATCGCGGCAAACGCGGCGGGGCATACAGCTCCGGCTGCTATGGCATGGAGCCCTACATTCTTTTGAACTTTAAGGGAACGTTTGACGACGTATTTACGTTGGCACATGAGTGCGGCCATTCCATGCACAGCTATTTTTCCAGAACGTATAATAAACCGCACGAATCCGATTATACTATTTTTGTGGCTGAAGTAGCTTCCACTGTCAACGAACTTTTGCTGGCAAATAAAAAATTGCGCGAAAGCCAAAGCGATGACGAAAAACTCTACGTGCTGAACCAATTGATGGACACCTACAAGGGGACGTTGTTCCGTCAAACCATGTTTGCCGAGTTTGAAAAGGAAATGCACGCCTTGGTGGAAAAAGGAGAAATCTTAACGGCCGACCTTTTGAATAAAACCTACTACGGTCTTGTGAAGAAATATTTCGGACCGCGTGTCGTTTGTGACGAACCGATTGCCCGTGAATGGATGCGCATTCCGCACTTCTACTATAATTTCTACGTCTACAAGTACTCAACTTGTATTTCCGTGGCTGCTACCGTTGTTAAGAAAATGGAGACGGAAGGTCCTGCATACGTGAAGAAGTATATTGAATTCCTCAAATGCGGCGGTTCCAAGAGTCCGCTTGACAGCTTAAAGGTTGCCGATATCGACCTGACGAAGCCGGAAGTCATCGAGGATGCCATTGAATCATTCCGTTCCGCTGTGCGTCAGTTTAAGGAACTGTACGCACAAAAAACAAATAAAAACTGATTGATTGGAAAGAAACTGAGATTTTTATGCAAATTACAATGGTTGCCACCTGTCTGTTCGGCTTGGAAAAACTGCTGGACGACGAAATAGATGCGCTTGGGTTGAAGCGTATCGAAACAATTGACGGCCGCGTGACGTTCCTCGGCACCGAGGCAGACGTTGCCCGTGCCAACGTTTGGCTGCGGACGGCGGAACGGGTTTACGTGCAAATCGGCAGATTCCCCGTGACAACGTTTGCCGGTTTGTTTGACGGCACCTACGCACTGCCGTGGGAGGAATGGATCGGCCGCGACGATGAGTTCCCCGTGACAGGGCACTCGGTTAAAAGTACGTTGTTTTCCGTTCCCGATTGCCAAAAGATTATCAAGAAAGCCATTGTCAATCGGTTGGGCGACCGTTATCATCTTTCCTGGTTTCCGGAAACCGGTGTCAAATACCGTGTGGAATTCTTTTTGTTCAAAGACGAAGTGACGTTGATGCTGGACACCTCGGGTGATCCGCTGCATAAGCGCGGTTATCGTCCTGCAGCCGGCGCCGCCCCCTTGCGTGAAACGCTTGCGTCAGGGCTTGTGCAAATTGCGCACCTGCGTCCCGACGTGCTGTTGTGGGACCCGTTTTGCGGTTCCGGTACCATTGCGATTGAAGGGGCTATGCTGCAGGCCAATATCGCTCCCGGTATGCACCGGTCGTTTGCAGGGGAGGCGTTTGCTAATCTTCCCGCCGCACTGTGGAAGCAGGCGAAGGAAGATGCCGAGGCTGCCGTGAAAAAAGACGCTGATTATCGGGTGTACGCATCGGATATCGATGCGAAAATGCTGCCCGTTGTTTGTGCCAATGCCGTACGCGCCGGCGTTGCCGACCATCTGCGTATTTTTTGCGCCGATGCCCGCAAGATTGAAAAGGAAAACTGCCGCGGTACCATTATTTGCAATCCGCCCTACGGGGAACGAATGATGGATAAAACGGAAGTCGAGGCACTGTACCGCGACGTCGGCCGGCGCTTTTCCGGTTTTGCACCGTGGCAAATTTATGTTTTGACGTCTTGTGACTATTTTGAGAAACTGTACGGTGTCGGCGGCAGAAAACGTGCCGATAAAGTCAGAAAACTGTACAACGGGATGATTCCCTGTAACTTATATGAATATTTCCGTCCCGTCACGGACGGACCGAAAAGAGGGTAAAGCGTATGCACGTGCCAAAAAATAAATCAGACTTTGCATCTTTGTGTCTCGAATCCGGCGTTTCTTTGCCGTACACAGCGGATACTGCCGTTTTATCGCAGAAGCTTACCGTAAAAGGTTTGACGATACCGAACCGTATCGCTTACCAGGCGATGGAGGGCTGCGACAGCACCTTTACCGGTTCTCCCGACGAATTAACGAAGCGCCGTTATCATCGGTTTGCAGCGGGCGGCCCCGGTGTCATTTGGTATGAAGCCACAGCCGTTCTGCCGGAAGGCCGTGCCAATCCGCGGCAATCTTATATGCGTGAAGACAATTTGGGTGATTTCAAAGCCATTTTGGAAGATATCAAGTCCACTTGCCTGCACGAAAATGGATATGAACCCGTCGTTATTCTGCAGCTGACGCATTCCGGCCGTTACAGTAAACCGGAAGGTACGCCGGCACCTTTAATCGCCTATAACGATCCGATTTTTGAAAAGGATAAGCCGATTGCTGCCGACCGCATTGTGACGGATGAATACTTGGACCGTGTAGGGGAAGCATTGTTGGACAGTGCCGCTTTGGCCAAAAAAGCGGGATTTGACGGCGTCGATATTAAGAGCTGCCATCGCTATCTTTTGTGCGAATTGTTATCCGCGTTCGAGCGCCCCGGTAAATACGGCGGCAGTTTCGAAAACAGAACGAGATTGTTACGTGAAACCGTTAAAAATGCCATGGCGCTTGCAACGGACAACTTTATCATATCCACCCGCGTTAATTTGTACGACGGTTTCGAATATCCCTATGGTTTCGGTGTAAAACCCGGGTGCGGCATTGAACCGGATTGGGATGAGGCAAAGCGTCTGATCGGTGAACTGGCAAAGGCCGGGATGCCGCTGATGGATTTCACGATGGGCAACCCGTATTTTAACCCGCACGTGAATCGTCCGTATGCCATGGGTGGTTATGAACCGCCCGAACATCCCATGCAGGGTGTTGCCAGAATGCTGCAGGGCATCCGCGAGGTGGCTTCCGTTGTCCCGGACGTGCCGGTCATTTGCTCCGGTCTTTCTTTCCTGGGAACCGAGTCTGCCCGCGTCGCCGCTGCCTGTATCAATGAAGGTTGGTTTGCCATGGCAGGTTACGGTCGTGCCACGTTGGCCAATCCTGATATTGCCAAGCAGATTTTGCAAAACGGACAGACGGATATCGATAAACTTTGTATGGCGTGCGGTAAATGTACCGAAATTATGCGTCAACCGGGCGGTACGCCGGGCTGCGCTGTGCGTGATACCGAGGTCTACACGCCGATTTATAAATCATTTTTCTCCAAGAAATAATCAAACAGGAGGAATTGTGATATGTATACGGAATGGCTGCAGCAGCACCCTTTGGAAAAAATCGCGCTTGACCGCGTGATTATCCCGCCGGCAACCTGCAGAAATTTCTGGAATGCGGTTCCCGATGACGTACGCGACGCCGTCACGTATCACATCGACGCGCTTGTCGGAACGCCGTGGCCGCAAATCCCCGCCGTGCTGTGTTTAGATTTTCGCAGAACCGGCAATCGGCAAAATATGGAACAGGTCTATTTTGCCAAGCGGTCAAGATTGTCCAAATTGGTTTTGGCCGAGTGTATCGAGCATCGAGGCCGGTTTGTCGACGAAATACTGAACGGGTTGCAGTCAATTGCCGAAGAGGCCTTTTGGGGCGTATCGGCACATTACCCGATAGAAGAACGCTGCGATATGCCGAACGGCACGCGGCAGACGTATATCGATTTGTTTGCTGCAGAAACGGCGTCTCTTTTGACGTGGGCTAAATATCTTTTGGCTGACGAATTGATGCGCGTTGCCCCGGAATTGGTGTATTATTTGGAAACGGAGCTTGACCGCAGAATCAAAACCGTCTTTTTGAACTATAACGGTTTTTGGTGGATGGGATACGACCGTACGAAGCGGGCAGTGCTCAACAATTGGACCCCATGGATTACGTCCAACCTGCTGACGGTCTTTTTGCTGTCCGAACCGGATTTCCGCCGAAAACGGCAGGGAATTGCCAAATGTCTGGAAATTCAGGACGCCTATTTGCGTGACGTGCCCCAAGACGGCGGAATCGACGAAGGTACGTCTTACTGGGAGCATTCCGTCGGCGCCGTATTGGAAACCGTTTGGCTTCTTGACCGTGCCAGCGGCGGTGAACTCGCGTTTTATCAAGATAACCACTTGGACCGCATGGTGAATTATTTGCCGAGTATGTACGTTGGAAACGGATGGGTACTGAATTTTAACGATGCATCCCCCAAACAGGAATTGAACGTCGGTAAAATGTGGTCGTACGGACAACGCAGCGGTAACGGTGACTTTTGTTCGTTTGCCGCGACGCTCGCACATACGACGCCGCTGCCTTATGACGTCGGCAATCTGCATGGCTTTTTGTGTGTGTTGCCATATATAGAAGCCATTCGAAACGCGACACCAAAACCGCTTCCCGCCAATGACGTTTACTATCCTAATATTCAAATTGTGACGGCGGCAAGTACGGCGAACGATCGCCAAAAAGGTTTTTTCTTTGCGGTAAAAGGACATCATAATGCCGAAAGTCACAATCACGACGACGTCGGTTCCTATATCTTATATTGTGACGGGCAGCCGCTCGTGATTGATTTGGGCTCCGGTGTTTATACGGCAAAAACGTTCAGTAATCAGCGGTACGAGCTGTTCAATTGCCAAAGCAATTGGCACAATCTGCCGGTGATTAACGGTGCCGGACAGCGCGAAGGAAAGACGGCAGCTGCGCAGAACTTTACCTATCAAACCGAATCGGACCGGGTGTACGTGGCCATGGATTTGGCGCACGCCTACGTACCGGAGGCCGGCTTGATTGCCTTTTCGCGAAAGGTGCTGTTTGAACGCGGCGAACGCGGCTCGTTGACCGTGCAGGATTATTTTAATTTCAGCGGTGATATGAACGCCGTCAGCGAATCGATTATCGTTCGTGCTGACGTGGAAATAGGCCAGGGAAGAGTGCGGCTGCAAAACGGCGACGTGTGCGCTGAAATTCTGTTTGACCCCGGCTGCATTTCCGCTGTGGCGGAACCGTATACCGATGACGAATCCATCCCACAAAAATGGGGCGGCCCGATTTACCGTATTTCGTTGCGTGCCTTGATTCGCGGGCATCGATTCTCAATGACTTATAAAATACAATAATTTTCTTTCGGAACGTAGAAGGAGTATTAAAATGAACAGCAAAAAAACAGCTCTCGTGACCGGTGCTGCAGGCGGCATCGGATTTGCTACGGTTGCACGGCTGATTGACAACGGATTTTCCGTGTTGGCATGTGACGTTGCCGACGCAGAAAAAGTCGCCGATAAATTTGCGCCGTTCGGTACGGCTTGCGTCTATTGCAAGGGAAATATTGCCGACAGTGCCGATCGCGCCAATATGGTACAAACTGCGGTCAACACGTTCGGAAACCTGACGGTACTTGTCAACGTTGCCGGTGTGGCGCCCAAGGTCAGAAACGACATTTTGGATATGACGGAAGAAAGCTATGACTTCGTTACCGATATCAATACGCGCGGTACGCTCTTTTTGACGCAGCTTGCTGCCCGTCAGATGCTGTTACAGGAGCGTGACCCCGAAACGGGACTGCGCGGCTACGTCGTTAACGTTTCTTCCTGCTCCGCGTACACCAGTTCGACTTCCCGCGGGGAATACTGCATTTCCAAAGCCGGTGTGACGATGATTACCACGCTGTTTGCCGACAGACTTGCCGGTGAGGGTATATTGGTCAATGAAATTTGCCCCGGCGTTATTGCAACGGGTATGACGGCAACGGTAAAAGAAAAATATGATAATTTGATTGCAGGCGGTTTGGTACCGCAGGGACGTTGGGGTCAACCGGATGACTGTGCAAAAACGATTTTGGCGCTGTGCACAGGTGCACTCGGGTATACGACCGGCCAGTCCGTCAGCGTTGACGGCGGTATGCATATCCGCAGACTGTAATTCGTGATCGGAAGATGAAAAGAGAGAGAATAACCATTGCCGGTATGACCGCAGAATGCCGCACGTTTGAAGCGGTTGTGGTCGGTACCGGTGCGGCAGGATATAATGCCGCTTTGCGTTTGTTCCGTGAAGGGCTGACTGACGTTGCCATTGTGACGGAAGGCGTTAATACGGGTACGTCCCGTAATACCGGCTCCGATAAACAAACCTATTACAAAATGAATCTTTGCGCCGATATGCCGGATTCGCCGGCTGCCATGGCAAAAGATTTGTTCGCCGGCAAATGTGTTGACGGCGATATAGCCTATGCGGAGGCGGCTAATTCCGTCCGCAGCTTTTTGAATTTGGTGGAACTCGGCGTTCCGTTCCCGACCAACAGTTTGGGGGAATACGTCGGCTACAAAACCGATCACGATCCCTGTGCGCGGGCAACGTCCGTAGGACCTCTGACGTCTAAAATGATGACGGAAAAGCTGGAGCAGGCAGTGTTGCGTGCCGGCATCCCTGTGATGGATGGTTTGCTGGTCGTTTCTGTTTTGAGGGACGAGAACGGCGTTGTCGGGCTTTTGGCATTGGATGAAGATGCGGCAGATTCACCCGAAAATCGTTTTGTGCTGATTCAATCGTCACAGGTGATTTGGTGTACCGGCGGTCCTGCCGGCATGTACGCCGACAGCGTTTATCCCGCCTGCCATACCGGTTCCTCCGGCGTTGCTTTTGAGGCGGGTATTCCCGGTAAAAATCTGACGGAATGGCAGTACGGCTTGGCTTCCGTCAATCCGCGTTGGAACGTATCCGGCACGTATATGCAGGTGTTGCCGCGTTTCGTATCCGTTGACGAGAACGGAACCGAGCACGAGTTTTTGAGCGAGTACTACGGCGATATGGGCAAAACCCTGTCTGCCGTTTTCAAAAAAGGGTATCAGTGGCCGTTTGACAGCCGCAAAGCGTTGGACGGTTCTTCGGTCATTGATCTATTGGTATATCGTGAGACGGCACTGCGCGGCCGCCGCGTCTATTTGGATTTCCGCAACAACCCCGGTTGTGTCGATGCGCTTGACTTTACTATGGATGAAGAAGGATACCGCTATCTGGCGTCGGCCGGCGCATTGTTCGGTACACCGTTGGAACGCCTGCTGCATATGAACGCGCCGGCATACGATTTGTATCTGTCCAAAGGACTGGATTTAAAAACGGAAATGCTGGAAATTGCCCTGTGTGCCCAGCACAATAACGGCGGGCTGGACGTGGATATGTGGTGGCAAACGGCCATTCCCGGCTTCTTTGCCGCAGGGGAAGTGGCCGGAACGCACGGTGTGTATCGTCCGGGCGGTTCCGCGCTGAACAGCGGTCAGGTCGGTTCGCTGCGTGCCGCATTGTATGCGGCTTCTCACCGCCGTCCGTTGGCTGCAAAGGACGCTTTTGCCGATGCAGCGTCACCGGCGCTGAAAATGCATACCGATTTAATGCAAGCGGTAAGCGGAAAACCGGATAACGCTGCGGCGTTGTTGGAGCAGGCCCGCATTCGTATGAGTCATGCCGGCGGCGCCATTCGCAATACCGCAGCCATTAAAGATGCTTTGCGGCAAACTAAGACACTGCTGGATGACTTTTCATCCGCAGTCGGCGCTTCCACGAAAGCAGGTGTATTGATTGCGTATAAATTGCGCGATACGCTGTTGTGCCAGCGGATGTATTTATCTGCTATGCTGGCGTACGTGGATATGGGCGGTTTGTCCCGCGGGTCCGCATTATATTCGGACAAAAACGGTCGTGCCGCAATGAATTTGGAGGACGTGTTCCGCTTTATTCCGGATACGGGAAAATGGGACGACAACGTGATGTTGATGACGTTGGAAAACAATGAAATCACGTCATCCGTTCGCCCTGTAAGACCCTTGCCGGCGGGCGGCGGTTTCTTTGAAAACGTTTGGCGCAGTTACCGCCAAAACGGCAATATCGATTATCAAACGGAAACAAAATGAGAGGAACCATCAATAAAATGAGTGAAAAATCCTTTAATTTAGCTAAAATCGGTTTGGTTTCGGTTTCTTTTCGTCAGTTGTCCTGCGAAAGTGTGATTGAGGCCGCTGCGGGTGCCGGTTTGCACGGTATTGAATGGGGCGGCGATATTCACGTAAAACCGGGTGAACTTGAAAGAGCCCGCGAGGTTGCCGCTCTGACACGGGAAAACGGTTTATCCGTGACGTCATACGGTTCATATTACCGTTTGGGTACCTACGGGACTGCATACGCGCCGCTGATTGATAACGTATTTCAAACGGCAGACGTTTTGGGCGCACCCGCCGTCAGAATTTGGGGGTATAACAAAGGCTCAGCTGCCATTGACGCCGACACCTATCGCGCTCTCGTTGCCGAGGCAAAAGACGTCGGTAAACGGGCGCGTGCACTTGGCGTGAAAGTTGCGTTTGAATGTCACGGCGACACGATTACCGATGAATATCATGCGGCGCAAAAATTCCTTTGTGACGTGGATTGCCCGGAAATCATGACCTATTGGCAGCCGAATAATCAATATGACGTTGCCTATAATAAAGAGGCGGCTAATGCTTTACGGTCAAAACTCGTCAACGTGCACGTGTTCAACTGGCCGACACCCGGAACGCGGGATACGCTGTTTTCCGCCGTGGATTTGTGGCGTGACTACGCCGAGATTTTGGCGGCTGACGGAGCCGACCCTTGGTGGTTGTTGGAGTTTATGCCGGATGACAAACCGGAATCGCTGCCCAAAGAAGCGGACGCTTTGCGCGCCTTTTTATCACGTTAATCCGCAGATAAAAAGTCAAATAAGAAAATGGCCAAAAGGCGCGGATGGAGAGTCGGTACCCTGCGGTACGATGCCTTTGGCCGTCATATGTTAAAAACGCACCTGCGAATCTCGCAGGTGCGTTTTTGTATGGATTGGCTTATCAGAACGTCATTTTGACGGTAATGAGGCAGTGCGGGTTGATAGAAGCGGAAACGGTACCATTCTTTACGATTGCCTTGCCGATTTCATTACCCTTCATATCGGTTACAAGCGCCGATTTAACGCCTGCACGGGACAACGTGACGGTGGTCGCTTCATTGGCCAGTGAAAGCATTCTGACGCAAAGAGAACCGTTTTCAGGCCATATAGCGGTAACAACGGCGCCGGGGGCATCATACTTGAGGAATGAGCCGGCAACGGGCAGGGTGCCTTTATGCGCTCCGGTGGAAATCGGTGTGACGTGCCGATGGAGCGACTGTGTCGTTTTTTCCATTTTGACGGGGTCACTGTCAAACAGACCTACGCACAGCGTGATATCATGAATACCGCGCTCCGGATAAGGATCGGGGAAATCTGACGCGTTGATCAGCGTTGACTCAATGACAGCGTGGCCGTTGTGGGACAGTGCTCTGTAGCCGTATTTGCTGTCGGCGGAAATGCCGGCACAAAGGCCGTCGTTTTGCAGGGCAAGAACGTAGGAAAGTCCGGGACGTTCCTCATCGGTGGCAGGTCTGTCAATGTAACCGGCGGGAATATTGTAGCGGAAAGCATCCGTTTGATAGGACAGCGGAACAACGAACGAGAGGACGGGAATTGTCTTTCCGTGTATCTCGGACCAGTCAAGATTAATATGGACGGAGACGGCGGAGGCGTGTTTATCCAGTGCGTACGTGACGGTTACCTTGGAAGAAAGGAAAAGCGCATCGTACGCAACCGTTTGGCGAAGGTTGCCGTTTGAGAACGTAAAGTTTGTCAGCCCCGTAATCGGTGTTGCGGAAAAATGAGAACCGATATACCAACCGCTGGAATTGTGCGTGTTTGTATCGATCAAATACAGCGTGGCTTTTTCTCCGGCAGCAATATATTCCTTGCCGGTCTTGGCGTCCTGCATGGAAATAATGGCACCGGTTCGTCTGTCAAAGCCGACGCGAATGATCCCGTTATCAAGAACAGGGTCGGTATCGGGCAGGCGGTTATAAGCTTCGTTAAAATAGAACGGATATTCGTCGATTTCTTTTTCGGCCAAAACGACTGTCATATAAGACAGTGCCGGTATTTTTGCGTCGACCAAAATACGGAAATACTCGTGGTCCCAATATCTTATCGTGTCTTTGTCCAAAAGTTGGAAGGGAAGTTCGTTGCCGTCTGTATCCGTAATGCGGATATAGCGCATATCGCCGGTCCAGTCCCAAACGGTAATCTCTACAGGTTCTTCTTTATCAACGAACGTATTATTGAATAGGTTCCAAATACGAACCGGCCCGCAACCGTTTTCCGATACGGGTCTGCCGCCGAACGTAGAAATACCAAAACCGACACCCGCACCGATGGACTGGGCATCTTTATCATCAACGTAGGGGACCTTCGAAGTGTCAATGGCGGCGCTTATTTTTTGCAGGGCCAGCGTCGTTTCCGTATTGGCAGTGGCCAGGGCGTCCTGGAACAGTCCCATGGCGTGTTCGCGGGAATCCTGCACGCAGGAACCGGTTAAAATGTCATGGAAGTGGGTGAAAAGAACCTTTTGCCAGGCATTTTCCAATGCCTCACCGTGAAAGGTTGCATCGACAACGGATGCAGCAATCGTCATGGCGTTTTCAGCCTCGGACAATGCCGCTTCGCTGCGCTTGTTGCCGCGTTTGAGACGGGATTGCGTCGTATAGCAGCCGGTATGGTTGAAGTTCAGTTCATGGTCAACGACAGTGACTTTGTCGCGTACACTCTCGGCAATCTTGAAGTATTCACGGAACGTGCCGAAACGAATGGCAGGGAATATCGGCCATTCCATCATTTCCAAGGCACGATTGACGTCGCGTCTGGTCGGTCCGCCGCCGTGGTCGCCGACACCGTAAACGACGAGCCCGGTTTTCAATCCTCCCGAACGTTTGGCAATGTCAAAAACGCACATGGCCATATTCGGCGTAATGGCATTGTTGTACCATTTTTGCTCACGATAAACCAACACGTCTTTGCCGGATTGGCTTACCCAGCGATACAAGGCCGGAGCGTTGTCCAAACCGCGGCAGTGATACATATATTTGACGCCGCCGAAGTTATGAATCTCCGCCATATTGGCACTGTGGCCGAAAGAGTCGGGGGTAAAATCAATTTCCAGTTTTTCAGCCGGGATGCCCCATTTGTCATTCATGTATTTGTGGGTTGAGGAAACGTGACGGAGCAGAGATTCAGTTCCCGGCATGTTTTCGTCGGTTTCCACCCACTGGGATGCCGTGACTTCCCAACGACCTTCGTCAATGCGCTGCTTGATTTTGTCATGCAGTTCAGGTGCATAATCGTCAATGATTTTGTAAATGGAAGCCTGTGACTGGCTGTAGCAGAACGTCGGGTATTCGTCCATGATTTTCAAAATGGTTGTAAAGGTGGCAACCGTTGCAGCAACGGTTTCCGTCCAGCTCCACAGCCAGTTCATATCGATGTGTGCATGGCCGGCTAAAATCAAAGAATACGATTTTGCGTCTTTTTCAAGCGGAGAAAGAATCTTTTCTGCATTTTCTGCGGCATTCTTGGTTAACGCACCATCCTGTGCAAATGCTGTTTCCAAGAAAGATAGGCAGTCGCCAATGACGTCATCGTATTTGCCGCCCAACTCTATGGAAAGATGAATGGCATACTCAATTTCGGATAAAATACGAACGATATGCCGTGCCGGCATAGTGATATGGTTTCTTTCCTCCATCGGCTGACCGAACGTCTCTTCATAGTGCATGAGTTCGCGATTGCCGCCGATTTTCGTTTTCAGATTCTTATAGCGTTGTGATAGGGTCATGATTACCTCCGTAATATTTTGGATACGAATTAATTTCTCTGTTCCCAACCGGAGCAGGCGCGGACGGCCTTGTGCCATTTGCGCAGACGCTCGTCGCGTTCAAATTCGGACATTGCCGGTGTAAACTCGCGGTCAATTTGCCAAATGGAGGCAATTTCGTTTTGGGAGCTGTAGATACCGGTCGCAAGTCCTGCTAAGAAACTTGCACCGAGAGCCGTTGTTTCAATGCATTTGGGGCGAATAATGTTACTGCCCATAATATCCGATTGGAATTGCAGCAGCAGGTTGTTGGCGGAAGCGCCGCCGTCAACGCGCAGTGAACAGTACGTCGTACCGACTTCCTTTTTCATGACGTTAACGACGTCGGCCGTTTGATAGGCCATGGATTCCAAAACGGCGCGGGTGACGTGCGCCTTTGTCGTGCTGCGCGTAATCCCGAACATAGCACCGCGGGCGTACGGATCCCAATAGGGGGCGCCGAGGCCGACGAAAGCGGGGACAAAATATACGCCGTCGGTCGTCGGAACGGAGGCGGCAAGTGCTTCCGTATCGGATGCTTTGGCGACAAGACCTAATCCGTCACGCAGCCATTGTACGGCTGCACCGCAAATAAAGACGGACCCTTCCAGTACGTAGGTAATATCACTGCCGATGCCCCAACCGATGGTCGTCAAAAGGCCATGATGCGACGTGACGGCATTTTTACCGGTATTCATCAGCATAAACCCGCCGGTACCGTAGGTGTTTTTGACGTTGCCGACGTCAAAGCAGCACTGACCGAACAGGGCTGCCTGTTGGTCGCCTGCCACGCCGGAAATCGGAATTTCGCGGCCGAACAGTTCTTTTTGCGCATAGCCGAAAATGCCGCAGGACGGCATGACTTTCGGCATCATGCAGGCGGGAATGTGGAACAGTTTTAACAATTCCTCATCCCACTGCAGCGTGTGGATGTTAAACAGCATAGTGCGGGCGGCATTGGAATAATCGGTTGCGTGCACTTTGCCGCCGGTCAAGTTATAAATCAGCCAGGAATCAATTGTGCCGAACAAAAGTTCACCGTTTTTGGCGCGTTCTTTAGCGCCTTCAACGTGGTCCAACAGCCACTTGATTTTGGTGGCGGAAAAATAGGCATCAATCAAAAGGCCGGTTTTCTCTTTTATTTTATCACCGTAACCCTCGGACTTTAAAAAACCGCAGTATTCGGCGGTTCTGCGGCATTGCCAAACAATGGCCGGGGCAATCGGTTTTCCCGTTTTCTTATCCCATACAATGGTTGTTTCGCGCTGGTTGGTGATGCCGACGGCAGCAATATCCTGCACGGAAATGCCGGATTTTTGCACTGCTTCTTTGGCAACGCTGATTTGGGACTCCCATATTTCTTCAGGATCATGTTCAACCCATCCGTCATTGGGAAAATACTGCTTAAATTCTTTTTGTGCCATGGCAACGTTGTTGCCTTTTGCATCAAAAACGATACAACGTGAACTCGTTGTACCTTGGTCAAGTGCGATGATATAGGAAGCCATAATAATCCTCCTTATATGTAATACCAATACGGCCATTTTATCACATCGGCGTCAATAAATCAAGGGAAAAATAAATAAGGACCCGTCATGATAACGGATCCTTATTGATTGCCGGCTGTCAGCGAATCTCAACGTTGACTTTTTGGGGCACGTTGCCTGTGACGGCAGCCGCTTTAATAACGGTGCGGATTGCTTTGGCAATCTTACCATTACGGCCGATCACCATGCCCATGTCATCGGGGTTGACGCTCAGTGTCAACGTGATGACGGATTCATCCTCGTTTTCGGCAACGGTTACGTCGTCGGGATGATCCACGATGGCCTTGGCAATGTCGATTAACGTTTCCTTTAACGCGGTCATTGTGTTACTCCGACGTTATCAGTCAATGGTACCGGACTTCTTCAAAAGAGCCTTAACAGTTTCAGTGGGCTGTGCTCCTTTTGCAATCCAGGCTTTTGCTTTGTCTGCATCAACGGTTACTGCAGCGGGTTCCTTTGCGGGATCGTAGGTACCGATTTCCTCGATGAAACGACCGTCACGGGGATAGCGGCTGTCAGCGACAACGATGCGGTAGAAGGGTGCTTTCTTTGCACCGATTCTTCTCAGTCTGATTTTTACCATGGTATTTTCCTCCAAAATAAATTTTTTTGATTTATATCATATTTCCGCCGGGGGCGGTATGACAGCAAAGATAAGTTAGAAATTACGTGGGGAACTTCATGCCGGGGAATTTCCTTTTCAATTTGCCGGGTGAAGTAAATTCTTTCATCATTTTCTTCATAGCGTCAAATTGTTTTAAAAGCTTGTTGACTTCTTCCACGGCCGTGCCGGAACCGAGGGCAATACGCCGACGGCGCGAGGCATTAATAATATCGGGATTTAGGCGTTCGGCAGGTGTCATGGCATGAATGATAGCCTCGGTGTGCGCCATGGCTTTTTCATCAATTTTGGCATCCTTAACGGCCGATTTGTTCATGCCCGGAATCATGCCGAGCAGTTGTTCCAAATTGCCCATGCCCTTGATTTGTTGGAGTTGGTCCAAATAATCGTCCAGCGTGAACGTGGATTTGCGAATCTTTTCTTCCAGTTCGGCGGCTTTCTTTTCGTCAAAAGACTGCTGCGCTTTGTCAATCAAGGTCAGTACGTCGCCCATGCCGAGAATGCGGCTTGCCATTCTGTCGGGATAGAACGGCTCAATGGCGTCCATTTTTTCACCGGTGCCGACAAATTTGATCGGTTTCCCGGTAACGTGTTTGACAGACAGTGCCGCACCGCCGCGGGTATCGCCGTCCAGCTTTGTCAAGATAACGCCGGTGATGTCAAGCATATTGTTGAACGTTTCGGAAACGGCAACCGCTTCCTGGCCGATCATGGCATCAATGACAAGAAGGATTTCGGTCGGTTTGAGCAGGTCTTTTAACCGTACCAACTCGTCCATCATGGATTCGTCAATTTGTAAACGGCCCGCCGTATCGATAAAGACCATGTCGTAACCTTTTTGTTTGGCGAGTGCCAAACCTTCCTTGGCAATTTTGACAGGATCCTTCGCGTTTTCCATGGCAAAGACAGGAACGCCGATGGATTCACCGACAACCTGCAGCTGCTTCACGGCGGCAGGGCGATAAACGTCACAGGCGACGAGCAGGGGATTTTTACCTTGTTTTTTATACATGCCGGCCAATTTACCGGTATGCGTCGTCTTACCCGCACCTTGCAGACCGACCATCATGATGATTGTCGGCGGTTGGGAAGAAATGGTCAGTTTTGCAACGGATCCGCCCATCAGTTTTGTCAATTCATCATTGACGATTTTGACAACCTGCTGACCCGGCATTAACGATTCCAATACTTCGGAACCGACGGCACGTTCGGTAACGCCGGCAATAAATTCCTTAACGACTTTAAAGTTGACGTCCGCCTCCAAAAGGGCCATCTTAATCTCGCGCATGCCGGCGCGAACATCAGCCTCGGTCAATTTGCCTTTTGAACGCAGTTTCCGAAAGGCGTTATTCAGTTTTTCGGAAAGGTTCTGAAACATTGTCTTATCTCCGGAATAAAATCGGTTATTGCAAAAGCGTGCGAATCACGTTCAGTGCGGATATTAACTGTTCCCGCACGCCGTCGTTCATCGGTCCGTCAAGAAGAGATTCGGCAGATGACAGCGCTGCTGCGGCCTGCCGTTTCTTTTCCAAAAGATGCATCTGTGATTCAATGGTGAACAATTCCTCTTTCGCTTTACAAAGCAGCTCACTGACACCCTGGCGGGAAATGTGGATGTTTTCGGCAATTTCGGAAAGGGAAAGATCTTCATTATAATATAAATCAATCACGTCGCGTTTTCGGTCCGACAGCGTCACACCGTAACAGTCAAACAGTTGTTGTATTTCAAAGCTTTCATCCAATACTGTCATATACGTGTTCATTCTCCGCTTTTTTTTGCCTGTAAAGCAAATTACTTTACAGATTATAGCACGATTATCTGTTCTTGTCAACAGTTAGTTCATTTTTTATATGATTTAATTAAAGAAAACCGTAAAAAGCGGAAAGCAATGCGTTCGGCTTTTTACGGTTTGTTTTGGTTGGTTCGTTATTCGTCTTCTTCCGGTTTTTCTGCCAGCAAAACGGTCAACTTGGTGACGCGAACGTCATCCATTTCCGTTATGACGGCAGTGATGCGGCTGTACGTAAAGGAGTCGCCCACGTGCGGATTGGCCTCGGTCATTTCAACGGCCCAACCGCCGACGGTGGAATAGTCGCAGGAAAAGTCTTCTTCCGGCGTAAAATCCAATGCGTCGAATAAATCGTCCAGGTTCATATCCCCGTTGACGTCATACGTGTTATCGCCCGTTTGAACAATCTCCGGAACGGCATCTTCGTTTTCATCCCAAATATCACCGACGAGTTCCTCGAGGATGTCTTCAATAGTAACGACACCCATGGTGCCGCCGAACTCGTCAATCACGATGCCGAGGTGCGTTTTCTTTTCACGCAGCACGTTCAGCGCATTCGGCAGTTTCATGGTTTTGTGAAGCAGGCAGGGGGCAATCAGAATGTCCTCAATGCCGGTGCGGGACAGGGAGTCTCCTTCTTCGTCCAAAATGGCTTTATAGTACTGGTTTAAGAACAAAATGCCCATAATTTCGTCAATGTCGCCGTCGTATACGGGCAGCCTTGAATAACGTGACTCGTCAATCTGTTTCTTGATTTCTTCCGGAGAATCGGCCAAGTTGATGAACTCCGTATCAATACGGGGCGTCATCACTTCTTCTACCGTTGTTTCCGGGAATTCAAGCGTGGACTGCAGTAATTCGCTTTTTTCCTCATCAATGACGCCTTCTTCCTGAACGGTATCAATCAACGTGGATAACTCATCTTCCGTCATGGTCGGTTCTTCTTCCGCCTCGGCCGATTTCCACAGCTTTTGCAAAAGACGAATGACCCCCAAAACGAGGATGACGATAGGGAACAGCAAAACGGACAAAATGCGAATGGGGAAGGCGACGGTACGGGATAACGTATCCGCGTGCTGACGGCCTACGATTTTCGGAACGATTTCACCGAAAATTAAAATAATTACGGTCATCACGGCAGTGGCAATGACGGAGGCAAGACCGTCGGCGTTTTTACCGATGCCGGCCAAAAGTGTCATGACGATGACGGTGGATACGGAGGATGCGCCGATATTGACTAAATTGTTGCCGACCAAGATGGTACAAAGGGCTGACGTGTAATGATCTGCAATATACAGCGCGGCTTTGGCCGTTTTTTCGCCGGCGTCAGCGGCTTTTTTTAATCTGATTTTGTTGGAAGCATTGAACGCAATCTCCGATGCGGAGAAAAAGGCCGAAAGAAACAAAAGGCCGATAATCAGCAGAATTTTCGTGTATATCATTGCACTGCCTCCTCGCTCTCGGCAGATACGGCGGATGCCGAGCTGTCGGTCAAACGAAAGACAACTTTTGTGACGCGGTCGCCGTCAAACGTTTCCGGTGTGATTTCAATGCCGCTGCAAAACAGAACGGTATTTTCATCGGGCAGCTTGCCCAAACGTTCCACCATCCAAGATAGGACGGGGCGCGTTGCTGTGCGGGAATCCGGGCACGGAATGCCGATTTTCCCGAGAACGTCACCCATCATCAAATGCGTATCCACCAAAAAACGATTGCCGCCCAGGTTGACGAAGCGGTCGTTGGGCGTATCTTCTTCGTCCCAAATCTCACCGACCAATTCTTCCAGCAAATCTTCAATTGTTATAAGGCCGACGGTCTTACCGCTTTCATCGGAAATCATGGCCAGATAGCAGTTCCTGGCACGCATACTGGTAAGAAGGTCGTCAATCATCGTTGTACTGCTGACGAAAAACGGTTCCAAAAGGGAATTGTGAACGTCGGCCTGACGGTCGTTCAGGTAATCACGAATAAAAGAACGAACGGACAGGATGCCGATGATATTGTCCCGGGTGCCGCTGAAAACGGGAATGCGGGAATGCGTTGTGGTTCGGATAAGATTAACGATTGCATCCGTCGGCATTGTTTCGTCAATCAACAGCATATCGCGCGCCATGGTCATGACGTCCGAAACGGTAATATTGGAAAAGTCAAGAGCGGAGCGAAGCAAATCGGTTTGCTCTTCGTCCATGACGCCCTCTTCTTCAATCGTATCAACGATATCGTACAGTTCTTCTTCCGTTGCCGTCGGCGCCTGATTCGGCGCCAACCATTTGGTAGCCAATGAAGCGATGCCGTTGAAGAAAAAAATCAAGGGTGCAATACACTTCATAAATAAATGAAGGATCGGTGCCAAAGCAAGGGCAACGCTTTCGCATTTGTCCGTGGCTAACGTTTTGGGAATCATTTCACTGCAAAGGAAGACAATGGCCGTCGTCAAAAGAGTGCAGAGCAGCGTGACGTTATTTTTGGACAGTGCACCGGTTTTCCCGGCAAGGTACAATCGGGTGGCAAACAACGTTGCAACCGAAGCGGCGGCAATGTGTGCAATATTGTTGCCGATCAGAATGGCGGTCAGGGCTTTGTCTGGACCGTCTAAAATACGCCAGGCGAATTTGGCACGTTTATTGCCTTCTTCTGCCTGCGTTTTGATCCGGATCTTATTAACGGACGAAAAGGCGCTTTCCGCCGCCGCAAAGAACCCGGCCAAAATCATAAATAAAAAGAAAATAATGAACAGTTGCCAACTGCCACCGTCCATGCAAAGAACCAACTCCTATCTTTTTGTGAATAAAATTATAAATATTATATACTTAAATAAATTAAAAGTCAAGGCCGAATAAAAATGTGCCGGTATACGTCGGCCCCCCCTGCTTTTTAGGGCCGGCAATTGTGCAATGTGCACAAAAAATGAAATGCGATGTTGTTTCTTTTTTCTTTTAAAAAATAAAAATCGGAAAACGTTTGGCGGAAATGATGCCTGCTTCCCCCACCAGTTGAGGCATAACGGGAATTGCAAATATATTATATATAATATTGAAGGAAGTTGTGAATCGGCGATTGACGCGAAATCAGAAAAGAAACGTGGCCAAATATTAATAAAGTGTTACGAAATGTTGTGCAAAATGTCATATTGACAATGAAATGTCAGAATGATAAAATATTGAGCGTAAGGTAATGGTCTGAAAGGGCCACTTAACCCTGCAAAATAAATAAAGGAGAAGTACATTTATGAAGAAGAATGTATTCGCACTTCTTCTCGCAGTTCTGATGGTAGTGTCCTGCATGACACTGTTTGTCAGCGCTGACGAGAACGGAAAAGCCGGTTACGTACCCGCTGCTTCCGTACCCACTATTGATGGTATTGCAAACGAACTCGCTTGGGGTTCCACGCAGGCCATCGACGGCGTTAAGACCCTGTGGTCTGACGACGGTTTCTATTTCGCAGTAGCAGCTGACGTTACCTTCACGGTTGTTGAAGCTGAAGCTGCAACCGCATGGACTGTCGCTGTTGTCGGAGGCGCTGTTACCTCAGAAGTTAAGGGCATTGAATATGCCGCTTCCGAGGCAGGCGTTGAAATCTTCGTTCCTTATCAGTATTACACTGATGAAGCTGACGTTTGGACCTGGTACGGTTTCGTTCAGGAAAGAACCCAGGGTGACCACGAGGACACCTTCGGTGCTTACAAGACGGCGAAGACCCTCACCGTTAACTACAAGTCCAAGAATGAAGCCGGCGAATGGATCGCTGCCGATCATGACTTGACCATCAGAATCGCTATTGCCGGTTCTAAGGGTGACTACAAGTGCCCGACCACCAAGGCAAACGACCTGATCGGTTTGTACTTCACGTTGAACGGTGCTAAGGTTGAGTTCTCTATGCCTTACTGCGTAGACGTTACCACTCTGAATGGTGCCGAGTATGGTTCCGTTACTTGGTGGGATGACTCTCAGGTAACCGGTGTTTCCAGAGCAAACCGTGAAATCTATGCTAAGGAAGCAGAGCTTAAGGTTGTTACCAACAACTCCGGTGTAGAACTGCTGAGCTTCGAGCCGTCTGAAGACCAGGCTGATAAGCTTGCTGATTACGATTTCTACATCACCACTTACGACTCCAAGGGCAATCCTCTGCCTCGTTACGGCTATATGCCCAAGCAGTTGGCATACGCTTCCTACGTTGCAGCTGAAGATGCTCCCGTAGTTGACGGTGTTATCGACTCCGTTTGGGGCACCACCGCTAAGATCTACCACTACAACGAAATCGATGACCCGCTGTGGTCTGCTTATGGTTACATCGCTATGTTGTGGAGTGACGCAGGTATTTACTACCTGGGTTCCGTTGTTGATACCGCTCTGGCATATGCCGGCACGGGTATGGACGACCATATCAACATCAACGTAACCGAGACTTGGGGTCATGAAAAGGCTCCTTCTGCTTACGCTGCAGAACTCTCCAAGATTTCCGAATACGGTGAATACTGGTTCGGTATTGACCCTCTGGGCCGTGTAAACGATGGTTCCGCTCTCGTTAAGAACGATGCTTGCAAGTTTGCAGGTACCATCTGGGCTGACAATGCTGGTTACACCATTGAAGGTTTCGTTCCTTACTTCACTCTGACTGCTGAGACCGCTGTTGTTGGTCACATCATGGGTATTGAGTCTTCTGTAGACGACTACCGTGACCCCAATGGTGTTCAGGGTCGTGATGAATACACCAACCTTGGTGGTTTGTCCTCCTACTGGTCCAATCCTCAGTCTCAGTTCAACGTAATCTTCGTTGGCGCATTCGACTACGAAGAGAAGGCTATGTCCGCTGCTGACGTTGCTCAGGTTGCCGGCGCTCTGGCTAAGAAAGCTCAGATGAAGGCTGACGCTCTAACCGCTGACGCTGTCGATATGATGATCTCCGACTACGTTGACGAAGCTCTCGGTGAGTTCGATCTCTCCGAGTATGCTAAACTGTCCGACATTCCCGCTGCTCAGGATCTGTCCGGCTACGCTAAGAAGTCCGACATCCCTGCTGCTCAGGATCTGTCCGGCTACGCTCTGAAGACCGAAATCCCTGAAGCTGCCAACACCACTCTGCCTGTAATCCTGGCTGTAGTTGCTATCGTTGTTGCCGCTGCCGGTATCGTTCTGCAGTTCGTTAAGAAAAAATAATTTGTGCTAAGCGTCCAAGGGATAACGATAGTTCTCCTTTAGCCTTACATAAATAAAAACAATTGTTCCCGGCCGGGTGAAAACCCGGCCGGGTTTTTATATCTCGGGAAATCGATTTTAATGGCTTTGAGAAAACAAAAACGCGTAATATTTAAAAGATACGAAAAGCATTTGAACCGTTACACACGGTATTTACAAATCATAAAAGAATGCTTTGCACGAACGTAAAAAAAGCCGATGAAACGGACGTTTCATCGGCTTTTTTCAGATGGGATTATATTTTTATGCCTCAAAAGGGTCTGTGTCGTTCAGGAATACCGGCCGCAAATTAAAGGAGAACGTGAAGTGTTTTTCATTGAAACACAGGGTCTCATCTAATGCGGGGCCGCACGAATTGGAACCGATGCCGCATTGTTTATAATCGATAATGAACACGGTTTCCTTGAGCGGTTTCAGTTCAAAATCGTGTGTAACTTCACTGAGCCCCTGCGGTGTGAAATGGCAGGCGTTGAAACTGAACGTTGCTTCAGCCTTTTGCGCTAAGAGACCGTGGCCGGATAGGTTGGTACAAGCGGCCCATACGGTGTCGCTGTGTGCCATATTTTCCTGCGGTCTGACGTAGTGCTCAAAATGTTCACTGACCGTGGTCTCAAACAAACCCATGCGCGAGGCATGTCGTTTGTCCTGGTAGCTTTCTACAGGACCGCGCCCGAAGTAACACAGGCGTTCGGTACCGGCCGGCAGGGTAATTTGGAACCCGAAACGGGGGAGCATAGGGAATTCGTGATCGACGTCCGTAGTAACGTCAAAATTCACGCCGGACGCCGTAACTGTATAAATGACGGTGCTGTAAATGAAGTTGCGGCGGGAGGGCATTCCCATGGCGATTTTGGCGGTCACAACGGCCAGGGAATCATTGCATTCTGTCAACTTACATTCGTAGCATTTGGTGATTGCCGAATAAAAGCCGACTTCATACCAATTGGCCTTGATTCTTCTGTCATTATCGGTCGGTGCGCGCCATACGGTTGGCTTGACCGGTTCGCAAAGCATATTCATGCCATCATGTTCTATTTGGGCCAAAAATCCGTTTTGTTTGCCGAAATGATACGTTGCCGCACCGATGGCAACCGAAATCGTTTTGTCGTCTTCGCAGACGGTTATCGGAGAAATAAAAGGAGATACGCAGGATGCGGCTTTTTTCGTTACGGTCTCACATAATGGAATTTGTGAAAAACCAATCTCATAACCTGCCGGCTGCCATGCTGTGGCAACGTTCTGGCGTACGGAAAAATTGCAATAAACGTAGCCGTTATCCATACCCTTTAATACGTCAGTGGCGAAGGGGAGGGATAAATCGCGGCTTTCCTGCGGTCCGACGGTAAGCGTCGGAATGATACCGTCTGCAATGATTTTACCGTTTGCCTCTACGGAACAATACATGCTGTATTTATTCAAAGACGTAAAATAACGTAAATTCTTGATGGTTACGGTGCCGTTTTTTGCATTTATTCTTTCAATGGAAAACGGTTTAATTACCTGTTTGTATTCCAAAAGTCCCGTATGCGGACGTCTGTCGGGATAAACGAGACCGTCTACACAAAATTCGGCGTCATTGGGGTGCTCGCCGAAGTCACCACCGTAGGTGTAATGGGGGTGATTGTAGATATCGTTACCGATTGCCACAGAATGGTCGGTGAATTCCCAAACGCACCCGCCAAGGAAACAATCGTGTGCGTAGATGAAATCCCAGTATTTCTGCAGGTCACCGGGGCCGTTGCCCATGGCGTGCGAGTATTCGCAAAGAAACAGAGGTTTGGTAAAGGTTTTGTTGGCGATAAAATCGTTTTGATACGTGTCAACGGACGTGTACATATTGCTGTTGACGTCTGCCCACGGATACTCGTATTCTTCGCTTGCATGCGGCTTGCCGTCATTGAGCCGTCTGTGATAGCGAGCGGAACCCGCCTCGTTGTGCACGAGACATTCGGGCATTCTTTTGTGGAAGTATTCGTACATCAACTGATGATTGCGGCCGATACCGCTTTCGTTGCCGACAGACCACATTAGCACGCACGGGTGGTTTTTATCCCGTTCAAACATTCTTTCCGCACGGTCAAGGTAAGACTCGGCCCATTCCTCGTTATCGGTTAAATAATCCGGGTTGCCGAGATAGCCGATGCCGTGTGCCTCAAGATCGGTTTCGTCACACAGCCACAGACCGTATTTGTCACACAAGCCGGGCAAACGGGGGTCATTCGGGTAATGACTGGTGCGTATCATATTGATATTGTGCGACTTCATAATCATCAGGTCGCGAATCATATGATCAAGCGGTGTTGCGGCACCGAGGATTGGGTGACTGTCGTGACGATTGACACCCTTTGCTTTTATTTTTTGACCATTGACAACGACGCAGCTGTCAATGATTTCAATACGCCGAAAGCCAAAAGGAACGGCGATGATTTCACTGCCGGCTTCAATCGTTAATTCATACAGCACGGGAATTTCGTCACTCCAAAGTTCCGGATTGGATACGGTAAACGATTTTGCTGCCGCATCGTACGGAAGTTCTGTGCCGTCCGGTGCTTTTAGCGTCAGAATGACGTTTGGCGAACCGATTGTATCGACGTCAACCGTCAGGGCGGCTTTTTTCAAAGAGGTATCGACAACGGGATGCAGATAAAAATCCGTGACGCGTTCTTTGTCGCGGAGCAACAGGTAGACTTCACGGAAAATACCGGAAAGACGGAATTTATCCTGGTCCTCTAAGTACGTTCCGTCACACCATTTTAACACCAATACCTGCAGTTTGTTGGAGCCGACGTGTAAAAAGGGCGTAACGTCAATTTCCGAGGTCATATGGCTGACTTGACTGTAGGCGGCAAATTGTCCGTTGACGAAAACGTAAAAACAGGAATCAACGCCTTCAAACGTCAAAATGACGTCCTTTTGCAGCATAGCTTCCGTGACGGTAAAGGTGCGGGCATACAATCCGCAGGGGTTCTCGTCCGGAACGTGCGGCGGGTCAACCGGAATCGGATAGTTAACGTTCGTATATTGGGGCACGTCATAGCCGCGGTCGGTCAGCGTTTGCCAGCTGCACGGCACGGTAATTGTCTCCATGCCTGCAGGGGCAAAAGAAGCTGCCGTAAAGTCTTCAACTAAAGAAAGGGAGGCGTAATACTTGAAATCCCATTCGCCGCACAGGGAGCAAAAATAAGCGCTTTGCGCCCGTTGCTCGGCATTTGGCGTTTGACCTTTGGCAAAAGGAATAAAATAGGCGTGAGGTCGTAGGCAGTTCACGTGCAGGTGCTGAACGGATTTGTGATAACTAAAATCAAAAAACATGATTCATTCTCCTTTGCAGTTTTGATTTTATAGTTATTATATATTATATATATTTTAAAGCAAAGTGTCAATGCAATAAAAAAAGGCGGATGAAATCATCCGCCTGGAGCTGGTAATCAGAATCGAACTGATGACCTCGTCATTACCAATGACGTGCTCTACCGACTGAGCCATACCAGCAAGCCGTACTCTCAAGTACCCGTATATTATATCAAACCGATTCTGATTTGTCAACACTTATTTTAAAAAAACCACAGTTGATTTATATTTTCTTGTATGGTATAATGAACAGGTTAAAAAAGAGGGAAGGAGGATTTCCGAAATGAACAATAATGAAGTGTATCCGATACTGTCACGAATCCGTCAGCCGGATGACGTGCGCGCCTTGGGTGTGGATGAATTGGAGCCGCTTTGCCGTGAAATCCGTTCCTGTCTCGTTGATACCGTGTGCGAAAACGGCGGCCATTTGGCCTCCAATCTCGGTGTCGTTGAGTTGACTTTGGCGCTGTATCGCTGTCTGCGGATCGGGGAAGATCGTATTATTTGGGACGTTGGGCATCAAGCGTACGTTCATAAACTGCTCAGCGGCAGATTGAATGAGTTTGATACGTTACGCAAACCCGGCGGCGTCGGCGGTTTCCCGCGTCGTACGGAAAGTCCGTACGACGTATTCGGAACCGGGCACGGTTCCACGGCACTGTCGGCCGCACTCGGATTTGCCCGGGCGGATCAACTCCGCGGTGATTCGTATTGGACCGTTGCCGTTATCGGTGACGGCGCATATACCGGCGGTATGGTTCACGAAGCGTTGAATAATTGTGACCGCAATCTTCATTTAATGGTTATTCTCAATGAGAACGAGATGTCAATTTCACCGAATACGGGGAAATTTGCCGGTATGCTGACCAAGCTGCGCAATTCTTCCTACTATAAAAGCAAAGCGGGTTTAAAATCATTTTTGGCACGACTGCCGGTTGTCGGCAGACCGCTTTCCGGTTGGTTGTCCAAAATGAAAAAGAACCTGAAGAACCGGTTGTATAACAGTAATTACTTTGAAAATATGGGGCTGTATTATCTCGGACCTGTCGACGGCAATGATTATCGTGCCGTGGAAACCGTTTTGCATGAGGCGATGCGCCAAGGTGTCAGCTGCTTAATTCATATCAAAACGAAAAAAGGAAAAGGATATGAACCGGCAGAACAAGCTCCGGGAAAATATCATTCCGTGCCGGCCCAAAGCGCGTCGGCGGCGGGAGATTCCGATGCAAAGGTCAATTATTCCGGCGTGTTCGGTGCGTCTTTGTCCGAACTGGCTGCGAAGGATGACCGTGTTTGTGCTGTGACAGCCGCCATGGCAGACGGAACAGGCCTTTCTTCTTTTGCATCGGCGTATCCCAAACGCTTTTTTGACGTCGGCATGGCGGAAGAGCACGCGGTCACCTTTGCTGCCGGTCTTGCGGCATCCGGCTATCGACCCTACGTTGCGCTCTATTCAACGTTTTTACAACGTGCGTTCGACCAGGTGATTCATGACGTTGCCTTGCAGTCTTTGCCCGTTACGTTTTGTATTGATCGTGCCGGCCTCAACGGTGCGGACGGTCCTACGCATCACGGTATTTTTGACGTGTCGTTTTTTGCTTCGCTCCCCAACGTTCGGGTCCTGACACCGTATGCGTTTTCGGATTTAAAAAATGACCTGAATGAAGCGTTGCGGCAAAACGCACCTGTGGCAATTCGGTATCCCAACGGTCGGGAAAATGCTGAGACGATGCAATATTTTTCGGACGTAACCGCGCATCCTGTATGTGTACCGTTGACTGTGCCGCAGCATTTGGACGCTTGGATTGTTGTTCACGGCCGTATGGCGGACACGGCGCTTGCGGCCAGAAAACTGTTGGCTGAGAAGGGAATCTGCGCGGAGGTTCTGTTATTGACGCAGCTTTCCCCGTATGCCGAAACGGTGCGCGTTCTTGCACAAACGGTTTGTGTCGATGTGCCGTTATTTTGTGTCGAAGAAGAAATTCAATGCGGCGGGTTTGGTATGCAGTTGGCCAATGCGGCAGTCGGCGTTATGCCAAACCGTTTTTTCTCCATCGGAACCGAAAATCCGTTTGTCAATGCACAGGCAGGTAAAACGATATGGGAAACGGCCGGTGTTGACGCAAAGAGCATCTGCGACAAAATCATTGACGAGCTATCGTGATAAATCAATAAAAATACGCGTTTTGCCACCGGCAAAACGCGTATTTTTATTATTCTGATTCATTTTTGATTCTGACAAAAATGGCATTGCGGCGTGAAAAAGACGTTTAAAAGTGTCGTCCGGCTGTAGGTCGGGAATTAATTCTTATAACCGTTTAGGGTTGTCTGGTAGCCGACCAATTTTTCTTCGGTTTCAGCAGGTGTCTTGCCGGACAGCAGGAAATAAAACTTGATCTTGGGTTCCGTACCGCTGGGGCGGGCGACGATGACGTCTTTATTTTCCAGCAGAAAATACAATACGTTGGAGGAGGGAAGTCCTGTCGGTGTTTTTTCCCCGGTGACAAAGTCGATGAACGTACCGGATAGATAATCGCCGATTTTGGCCACTTTGCTGCAGCCGAACGATACGGGCGGACGTTTGCGGAGACTGTCCATCATGGCGGCGATTTTCGCACTGCCGTCAAGGCCCTCCATGTAAATCTCGTCGTTCTGTTCCAAATGGAAACCGTACTCGGCAAACAGGCGCTCCAATGCCTCGTATAAGCTGATACCCTTTGTTTTGTAATAGGCGGCCATTTCGCAAATCAGCATGGCAGCAACCACGGCGTCTTTGTCGCGTGCATACGTGCCTTTTAAATACCCGTAACTTTCTTCAAAGCCGAGCAGGAAACTGCCGTGCCCGCTTTGAACGTGTTTTTCCATGACTTCGCCGATAAATTTGAAGCCGGTCAATACGTCGTACAGTTTTACACCGTGTGCCTCACAAATCTTTTTGACCAATGAGGTGGATACGATTGATTTAACGACGTACGGTTCCGGCGGCATGGTGCCGTTTTCTTCATGGGCGCGGATAATATAGTCAAGCAGGAGGGCGCCCATTTGGTTGCCGGTAATCGTACAGAAAGTGCCGTCCTTTTTGCGCGTCATCACGCCGACACGGTCGGCATCCGGATCGGTGGCAACAATCAAATCGCTGCCAACACGGTCCGCCAATTCCCGACCGAGTACAAAGGCGGCAGGGTATTCGGGATTTGGTTTTTCAACGGTTGGGAAATTGCCGTCAATGATACATTGTTCCGCTACCGTATACACGTTTTTAAAGCCCTGACGGTGTAAAATCTCGGGAACAAGGTGATAGCCTGTTCCGTGAAGCGGCGTATATACGACGGAGAACGTATCCGCAACGGCCTTGACAGCTACAGGATTGACTGCCTCGCGGCTGACAACGTCAAGGTACAGTTCGTCGGTTTCGGCGCCCAAAATGCGTATTTTCCCGGTTTGAATGCCTTCGTTCAGGTCGCCGATTTTTACGTCGTCAAAAACGTCAAGAGAAGCAATGGCGGCGGCCACGGTTTCAGCGTGTTCGGGCGGGAGCTGGGCACCGTCCTCCCAATATGCTTTATAGCCGTTGTATTGCTTGGGGTTGTGAGAGGCAGTGATGTTGATGCCGGCAACGCAATGATAATGGCGCAGCGAAAAAGACAGTTCCGGCGTGGGGCGCAATGCATCGAACATATAAACGCGAATGCCGTTCGCATATAAAACCCTTGCGCACACTTCGGCAAATTCAGTGGAATGATTGCGGCAATCATGGGCAATCACAACGCCGTCGGCACCGCGGTTTTGCTCGTTTATCAGATTGGCCAGTCCCTGCGTTGCATGGGCAACGGTGTGACGGTTCATGTTGGCCAACCCCACCTTCATTGTGCTGCGCAGACCGCCCGTGCCGAACGTCATTTGGGCGGAAAATCTTTCTTTTATTTCCGTGGGATTGTTTTCAATTGATTTCAGTTCGTCACGCTCTTGTGCGGACAGTTTGTCACTGTTGAGCCAGCGGCGATATTGATCCAAATAATTCATGCCTGCGTATACTCCTCTAATGCTTTGGCCAATTGGTCGGGGCATGACGTGGATTTGGCACCGCAACGGATGCCCTTGAGTTTGGCAATGGCATCTTCTGCCTTCATGCCCGTAACAAGAGCAGCAACCCCCTGCGTATTGCCGGAACACCCGCCCATAAAGGAACAATTAACGATGATACCGTCTTCAATATCTACGTCAATCTGACGTGCACATGTGCCGCGTGTACTGTAAGTAATGTGTTTCATAGTAACCCCCATGCCGCCTTCGGCGGCTCAAAAATAATTTTCTGCATATTGTGAAAAAACACGGCAGACGTAAGGTCCTTGAACCTTACGTCTGTACGTATCTGTATTTAAAATTGGCAGTGAAAGCTGCAAACAGCCAAAAGGAAACAATGCCGCTATCGGAAGCTGATTCCGGAAAAATCAATCGTTACGGACGTTTCCTGCAGGGGCTGCAGCGGTTTCGGTGCAATCGTTTGCCTGTGTTTCAGTGCCGGCAGGCAGCTGTTCTGTTTGGTCTGCCTTGGGCGGGTAATAGTCCGAAATATTGCTGCTTTTTCCTTTTTGCGTCAATTTAGCGTTGATGAACTGCGTGAACAGAATGACAAGGACGGCGCAAACCGGAACACCGATTAACATACCGACGATGCCGAACAGACCGCTCATAATGGCAATGGACAAAATAATGCCGAGGGAAGACAGACCCGTATTATCACCCAAAATGCGCGGGCCGATGACGTTGCCGTCAAGTTGCTGGATTACCAAAATAATGATGAGGAACGGGATGGCTTTGGCCGGCTCTGCGATCAAAATGATGAAGGCAGAGGGGACGGCACCTATGATGGGACCGAAATAAGGAATGACGTTGGTAAAGCCTACGACAACGGATATCAATGCCGTATAGGGCATACGGAAGATGGTCAGAACGATATAGGTCAAAACACCGATAATCAGGGAATCAACCACTTTCCCTTCAATGAAATTACCGAACAACCGGCCTGTCATTTTCAGCGTTGAGGATAACCCGCCGTACCGTTCGTCAGAAAGAAAGGCGTGACCGATTTTGCGGCATTGTGCGAATCGTTGTTCTTTGGATGCAAGCAAATAGACCGAAATAAACAGACCGATAACGATGTTCGACAGACTCGTGACCAGCTTGCCGCCGTATTGCTGTGCGTAATCGTACAGGGTTTCCAGCAGCGTCCCGGTACCGGATAAAATGGAAGAAAGCTTTTCCGTGATATCGTCGGGGTTGATATATTCGCGATAGGTTGCATTACCTTTGGAAAGAAGATTGTTCAGAATTTTGTTTGCCGAATTGACGACGTTGGTGACGTAGTTATCAAAGTTGGAAAACAACTCGTTTATGCTTGAACTCAGTTCGGGAATAATCAAAAAAGCAAACAACGCGATAACAAGTGCGGCAATCAAATAGGTGACGAGAATGCTCAAAATACGCCGCAGGCGTTTCCACGGTACCCGTCGGAAGACACGATCGTCAAACGCCCGCATAACGGGGTTGAACAGAAACGCAACGGTGGTACCGATAATCAGAGGGGATAAGATTTTCAAAATGCCGTTCAGAATATTCGTAAACGCGTCAATGTTGGCGACAATATACAAAATAAACCATAATACGGCATAGATGGTTATGGTGATAAAGGAAGTTTTCTTATTCTCTTTTTCCCATTTTCCTGTGCGCATCGGACACCTCTGCGAAAAATAATATTACATAATTATTCTAATACACTTTATATAAAAAGTCAATAGCGGTATACGTGAATCGGTACGGGAGATAACGGTCTGTTCTTGCACTGCGTACTTGAATATGGTATAATACACGTTGAAAAAAGGTGCGGTATGCCGTCTCTGGGCGGCCGTTTGCCGCAGGAGCGTTGGCACGGCATATCGTTCACTGTAATTGAACACGCGCTCTCACGCACCATATAACGCTTTTCGTCCGGGCTTATGCCGGGTACGACGCGTTTATCCTGAGTTAAGTTATATTTTATTGCACCGCCAAAGGCGGCATGGGGGATTAATATGAACGGTGTTACTTTGCGCGCCTGCGCTAAAATCAATTTATATTTGCAAGTTACCGGAAAAAGAGAAGACGGGTATCACACGCTGCAGTCTGTCATGCAGACGGTCGGCACGTATGATGACGTGACGGTTGAAAAATCTGCACGGTCGGGTGTTTCGCTGAAAGTACTCGGGGCCGATTTGCCGAATGACGAAAGAAATATTGCTTTTTGTGCGGCAAAGGCATATGCGGAAGCAACCGGCATTTCCGGCGGTTTTCACGTTACGCTTAATAAACGGATTCCGTATGGAACGGGGCTCGGCGGCGGCAGCGCGGATGCGGCTGCAGTTTTGCGTGGTTGTCAACTGCTGAGCGGCGGCCTTTTGTCAACCGAAGAACTGGTGAAATTGGCGCGCGGGCTCGGCTCCGACGTGCCGTTCGGTCTGTTCGGCGGTGCCTGTGCCGTCGGTGCAACCGGCGACGACGTCACACCTTTGCGTTCAATGCCGTCTTGCTGCATTTTGCTGGCATTTCCTGCAGCATCGGTATCCACGGCACAGGCCTATAAGCAACTGGACGAGGTGTACGGCTCCGATTTTTCGAAAACGTCGAACGGTCGCTTTGAACAGATGTGCCTGGCAATGAACGGCGGAGATTATGCCGGTATCGTATCCTGTTTGGAAAATTGTTTCTTGCCTGTTGTTTCGGAAACGGTTCCCGAGGTTTCTTTGATGCAGCAGCGCATTTTAGCGTACGATTGCGATGCCGCAGGTATGAGCGGTTCCGGTCCTGCCGTTTACGGTGTTTACGCGTCCCGCCGTTGGGATAAAGCGGAACGCGCCAAGGCAAACGTGCTTGCGTGGGGTAGGTCTGCCGTTTTGACAGAGCCGGTTGACGCATCCTATGCACTGTATTACCGCGAATCATAAACAAAAAGGCGCTGTAAAAACGCATTCGTTTTACAACGCCTTTTATATTGACTGAAAAACTTCGTTCAGCTGTGAGATTCCAAGTAGGCAACAACGTCGCCGACCGTGATAAATTTATGGATATCCTCGTCATCAATCTCTACACCGAATTTATCCTCGCAGAGCATAACGAGATCGGCAAGCTCAATGGAATTGATGCCGAGATCATTGGCCAATTCGGCTTCCGGCGTAATCTCGTTGGCGTTGATTTGAAGCTCCTCCGCTAACAATTCTTTCAGTTTTTCAAACATTGTGAAATAATCCTCCGAATACTCTTTAAAAACTTCATCCAAATTATATCGTACGCATAATCGTTTGTCAATATACAGCAGCGTATTTTTTCATACGGAAGGGAGGGAAACGGCGTGTCTTTTTTTAAAAATCGGCCGTTGTGTCTTTTTTGTTTTCTGTGGATTATCCTGATTACCGCCGGATTTTTCCTTCCTTTTATCGTGTTATTTTCGGCAATCGGGCTCGGCGTTGCATTGATGATACTTTTGCTTTTTTTGTCCGTTCTTCGAAAGCGGAAACAAAAGGATGGCGTATGCGGCACTGTCATCGGACGGCGAACGTCGGCTGCGGCTCTTTTGCTGACTTTGCCGTTATTGGCAATGGCAGCGTATCGGTCGTTTTATGCAGATGCTTTTCATTTTTATGCAGCAGAGTCGTCTCTGGAGATGAGCGGACGGGTGTATGCGGTTTCGTACGCGTCCGATTACGGTTCGTGCTATTACGTTCAAACAGAAACGTTGAACGGGAATAATGAAAAGCTGAAGGTGATGCTGACGGTTGATTCCGCGTCCTTACTGCACGTCGGCGACGTGATCGAGGCGGAAGGCATTCCCGCACTGCTTTCGTCCGAAACGAGTTTGACCGAGCGTTTGACTTATGCTGCCGACGGTATTGTCGGCAGCATTCAAATCGACGATAGCTCGATGGTAACGGTAACGTCTGTCGGACATACAACGTTTTCCGATCGTTGGCTTGCCGTGAATAACGCGGCGGCGCAAAGACTGTTGGAGGCGTGCGGAAAAAAGCAGGGCGGGTTAATATCGGCCGTGCTATTAGGGCGGAAGGATTTACTGTCGGACAGCATTGAACGGGACTTTGCCAGATGCGGCCTGTCGCACGTTCTTGCACTGTCCGGGTTCCACGTTTCGGTGCTGGCAGGCGGTATGGACTTCTTTTTGAAAAAATGTCGAATCGGACGGGGAATCCGTATGGCGGTGAGTTCACTCCTCCTGTTCCTGTTTTTATGTTTGACCGGATTTTCACTCTCCGCACTGCGGAGTGTGATGATGATATTCATCTTGTTTTGCTCGCGCTGGTTGTTTGCGGAAAGCGATACCCCCACGTTTTTAACGTTGACTGTTGCGGGCATGATGACCTTTTTCCCAGCCTGTGCCGTTGACGTATCACTGTGGATGTCTTTTGCCGCTACGTTCGGTGTACTGCTCGGTGTGGCGTTTTTACAAAAAATGCCCAAAGCTAAGGGAATAATCGGCTCTATCGGCGAGAAAATAATCAGTGGCATTACGATTTCGCTGTTTGCCATCGTGTGCGTGCTTCCGCTTTCTTTTTTGTATTTCGGTGCCGTTTCCGTTGCGGCACCGATTACAACGCTGGCTGCTGTGCCGCTCACTTACGTTTTGATGATTGGCGGGCTTGTAACGTTGTGTACCTCAATTGTCGCCGGACCGCTTGCCGCACAGGCCGTTGGGATTATTCCGGAATTTTCCGGGCGGTTATTAACGGGACTTGTGAACAGGGTTTCCGCGATGAACGGTATTGTTTATTCGTTGAAGTATTCTTTTGTTCCGATCGTAATGATTTTTCTGCTTATCCTCTTCTTGCTTTGGACGGTATTCCGCTGGGAAAAGAAGTGGATGATCGTTATCCCGGTTGTTTGTACCGTGTGTTTATACGGCGTTTGCTTATCGGTTTGGCGGGATGAAGCGAACGGCCATGTCGCTGTTTCGTATTTGAGCCGAAATTCTGCCGATACACTCTTACTTTCGCATGCGGACGATAGTATTTTGATTCATATCGGGAACGGGGCGTATTCCGATTTGCGGGAAGGATGGCGTGCATTGGAAGAAACGGGTAATACCGAATTGTCCGCCCTGCTCCTGACACATTATCATACGGCGGAAATCGGCAGTTTTGAAAGACTTGCGTCCCGTGTAGTGATTCGCCGCTTGATTTTGCCGGAACCGACAACCGAAGCCGAGTATTTCGTTCTTGCGGGCCTTTGCGAAAAGGCACAGGCTGAAGGTGTTCCCGTTTATATCTTTCACAACGGCGAAGAAATGATACTTTGGGAGGGCGGGGGACTCACGGTGTACAACGGCGCGGTCAGTCGGTCTTCACATCCTGTCACAGCCGTTTCCGTAATCGGAAGCAATGGCAAATTCGTGTATCTCGGGTCATCCGCTGCAGAAGGTATTACCGATTGCCGTGAATTGACGGCCGACTGTACCTGTTTGCTTTTGGGCGCCCACGGACCGTCTCCCAAACAAATGCTTGACGGCAGTGCGCCGCTGTGTCAAACGCTGATTATCCCCAACAGTGGGACCGTCACACAAATCAGTGATGCTTTCATACAAAGTTTGCCGGCTGATTGCACGGTTTTTTTGGATACTTTTTGGTGGAACGGCACGCCTATTTCCCTTGACAATAAAGACGGTGCTGTGATACAATAAAAAGGAAATAAAATAACGTCTAAGAGGTGTATGTGTCATGCATAATGCTGAGTTCGGTACTCTTTCTGTCATTCCGATGAGAGGATGTGAAGCGTTTGCCCAAAAGGTAGATGCTTATTTAAAAGAATGGCGTCCCGAAGACGGAATGGAAACTTTTCTCGTTAAAGCTGATTGCCCCAGATTCGGCACCGGCGAAGGCAAGGGTCTTGTTCATACTTCCATGCGCGGTCATGACGTTTACATTATTTGTGACGTCTTTAACTACGGTGAGACCTACAAAATGTATGGCCGTGAAGTGCCAATGAGCCCCGATGACCATTATGCCGATTTGAAGCGCGTGATTGCTTCCGTTTCCGGTAAGGCGCGCAGAATCACCGTAATTATGCCCATGCTTTACGAGGGCCGTCAGCATAAGCGTTCCGGCCGCGAATCGTTGGACTGTGCGCTGATGCTGCAGGAACTGCAGGCAATGGGCGTGACCAATTTGATCACGTTCGATGCGCATGACGGGCGTGTGCAAAACGCTATTCCGCTTTGCGGATTTGATGATGTTCGCCCTGCTTATCAGATGATTAAAGCTATGGTGCGCGCTGTCCCGGACGTTCGCATTGATAAAGACAGCCTGATGATCATCTCTCCCGATGAAGGCGCTATGACCCGTTGTATGTATTATTCGTCCGTGCTCGGTATTGATATCGGTATGTTCTATAAACGCCGCGATTATTCCAAAGTTGTCAACGGCAGAAATCCCATCGTTGCACATGAGTATCTCGGCCGCGACCTTCACGGTAAGGACGTTATTATTATTGATGATATGATTTCCTCCGGCGAGTCTCTTTTGGACGTTGCCATGCAGCTGAAAGAGAAGGGTGCAAAACGAATCTTTACGTTTGCAACTTTCGGTTTGTTTACAGACGGCTTGGATAAATTTGATAAGGCCTATGCCGATGGTATCTTTGACCGTATTTTCACCACCAACACGGTGTATCGCCGTCCCGACTTGTACGAACGCAAATGGTACGTGGAAGTCAATATGTGCAAGTACGTTTCCTACATCATTGATACGCTCAATCACGATGAATCTTTGTCCAAACTGTTGGATCCGCAGGATCGTATCAACAAACTGCTTGAAAAACATCAGGCAGAACTCGGCGGACAAATGTCCATGAAAATTTAATTTTCACAAAAACTGATGAATGTGCCGAATATCGACTCCCCGTTGCGGGGAGTCGATATTCTTTAAGAAAGGGAGAATATGTCCAGATTTTTTACCGCGTATGCGCTGACCGGCAGAAAAACGGCGGAGCTGACAGGGGAAGATGCGCATCACGTTTCCCGCTCACTGAGAATGGCTGTCGGCGATTCTTTGACGGTGTGCGGGAGCGATGGGTGTGCATACGCCTGTACCATAACGGGGTTTAATGAGGATAAAACCGTGTTTCTTTCCGTGCCGGACGAGCCGCTTCCTTCCGCTGAACCACCCTACGACGTTCATTTGTTTCAGGGATTACCGAAGGGTGATAAAACGGAAAGCATCATACAGAAGGCGGTGGAGGGCGGCGTGACGGATATCACGCTGTTTACCAGTGCGAATTGCGTGATGCAGATCAAAGCAGATGCCGAGGGGAGAAAAGAAGAACGCCGCAAAAAAATAGCGTATGAGGCGGCCGTGCAATCTGGAAGAAACGTAATCCCGGCGCTTCATCCGTCTGCACCGTTTTCCAAAATTCTTCCGAGAGCAGCAGAATACGATTTGGCGTTATTTTGCTATGAAGGAAAAGGAACAGTCGGTATCGGCAGCGTTTTGAAGAACTGCGGTAAAACGGATGAGCAGTTGAAGATAGCTGTTGCCGTAGGACCGGAGGGCGGTTTCTCATTGCAGGAGGCTGCAGCCGCCGTCGAAGCCGGTTGGCAGCCGGTAGGTTTGGGCCCGCGTATTTTAAGGACGGAAACGGCAGGCATTTTCGTATTGGGCGCACTTTCGGCATTTTTTGAAACAACCTAACCCGCCTTCGTTGTCATATTGACGAAAAAGAAAAGTTTTTTTGCGTGAAATTTGCATGATATTGCAAAGAACTATTGAATTTTAACAAAAAATAGTGTAAAATAATGTACAATATGACAAGTAATATGTGAATTTTCACCTATGCGAAATTAACGAAAGCGGAAGAGGACGAAACATGTCAAGCAGATTGTTTCAGGGCGTAATTCAACAAATGAAAGACGCAGTTGACCGTATGGTCGGCGTTATCGATGAGAATGGCGTGGTTATTGCTTGCTCCGATTTGATTCAGGTCGGCGAAATTCGACAAAACGTTTGGGAGCCCATGTCCTATTCCGGTGACGTCGCCGTTGTGAACGGTTTCACTTACCGCAATATGAGCGCGGGCAACAAATCGGAATACCTCGCGTTTGTTGAGGGGGATGACAAAACTGCGGAGCGGCTTTCAAAGTTCCTTTCCGTTTCACTGTCAACCATCAAAAATCTCTACGACGAAAAATATGATAAGAGTTCCTTTATTAAAAATATCATTATGGATAATATTTTACCCAGTGATATTTATTTGAAGAGTAAGGAACTGCATTTCAATGCTGAGGAGCGCCGTGTTGTCTTTTTGATTAAATTCCCCGGCAAGACGGATATGATGCCCTTTGAAATGCTGCAAAATATGTTCCCCGACAAGACAAAAGATTACGTGATTTCGGTCGGTGAGTACGATATCGTATTGGTAAAGGAACTCAAAAACGAGGATAATAAGGCAGTTGAAAAAATTGCCACGAATATTGCCGATACGCTCAGTACAGAGTTCTATATCAAGGTGAACATCGGTATTTCCACAATTGCCGATAATATAAAGGATCTTGCCAGGGCTTACAAGGAAGCTCAACTTGCCCTTGAGGTCGGCAAAGTATTCGACAGCGAGAAAAATATTATCAGCTACGACACGATGGGTATCGGCCGGTTGATTTA
Source organism: Clostridiales bacterium UBA1770 (assembly GCA_002315325.1). GTDB lineage: Bacteria > Bacillota > Clostridia > Oscillospirales > CAG-272 > UBA1770. The sequence continues at coordinate 45,676 of DCGU01000090.1, read as the reverse complement.
TCAACTGCCGACGACCTTGTGTGAAATGTTCCTGTCAGAGGTGTTCAAGAAGGGCGGGTTCGACTCGCTGGATCGCGAGACCTTAATGACAATTAATTGTTTCTTCGATAACAACCTGAACGTTTCCGAAACGGCAAGAAAACTCTTCGTTCACAGAAACACGTTGGTATACCGTTTGGACAAAATCAGAAAGTTGACGGGACTTGACCTTCGCGAATTCGAGGATGCCATCACGTTCAAAGTGGCGTTGCTCGTAGATAAGTATTTGCGTTCCAAAGGGATTAAATACTAAAACGAAATAATTTGATTCGATAAGCGAAATGCCCCACTGCAAATCGTGCAGAAGGCATTTCGCTTGTCGTGTTAAAGGAGCATCATGGAAGAAAAAAATCAAGAAACGCAGGAAAAAATCACAGAAAATATACAAGAAATGCCCAATATTGATTCCGCTATTCCGAGAAAAATGCTGGAGCGAAAAACGCGGAAACAATTGTACGAACCGGTTTTGCGTACCATTATTTACGTCGGTCTGGTGCTGATTGTCAGTATTGTCACGTATTTGATTACGGTCCGTACGATGGTGGGCAATTCAAGCGACGATGCTTTGCGCGGCATCAATGCTTTGGAGCAGGCTGTAGATAAGAATGCCTACTATCTCGGAGCGGACGGCTATTTTGATAAAGAAAAAATGGTGACGGCTGCGCTGAAGGCATATATCGATGCGTCAAACGACCCGTACGCCGAATATATGACCGCAGATGAGTTTGCCGCATTCGTTTCATCAAATGCCGGTAACAGTGAGGGAATCGGTATTACCGTGGCTGCATGTAACGTTGTGATTGACGGGCAGAAGCGCGGCGCGCTGCAGATTGTTGCCGTGAACGAAAATACGCCCGCAGCAGCTGCAGGGTTATTAACCGGTGAATATATCGTCAGTGCTTTTGACGCCGAGGCGGACGAATGGGTTACGCTGCCGACGACGGATACGGCCGGATTTACGGTGGCATACTATACCGTTGTCAATTTGATTCGACAAGGTGAAATCGGTACGTCCGTGCAGATGACAGTATTGGCGCAGGGCGGCGAAACTGCCGCTGACGTTCGCGAGCTGTCCGTCGTCAGAGAAAAAGTGGAAACAAAGTCCGTGTATTGGAAAATCAGTGACGCGGACACTTCCGTCGGAATTGTGCGCTTGACCGAGTTCAATTTGAACACGCCGGAACAATTTAAAAAGGCAATGAACGCATTGACGAATAAGGGGATAACGTCGTTTGTGCTTGATTTGCGCGGTAACCCCGGCGGAGATTTGCTGTCAGTAAAAGCAATCGCAACGTATTTTTTGTCAGCAGGAAACGTTATTGTTACAAAAGTGAACCGCGACGGCAAAGATATGACACCCTACGTGGCGGAAGCAAAAAAATACACCGGTTCCTACGCCCCTTGTTCCGTTGAAAAAGATGAGGTAGGTATGTATGCCTCGTATCATTTTGCCGTTCTTGTAGATAACGGGACAGGCAGTGCGGCGGAAATATTGACGTCTGTATTTCGCGACTATCAATTGGGTGCGGTAATCGGTACGACAACGTACGGGAAGGGAATCGTCCAAACGTATTATTCCTTGGCGGAATATGGGTTTAACGGTTACGTGAAATTGACCTCGTATGGTTACCTGCCTGCCTCCGGTATTTCCTATCACGGAATCGGAATTGCCCCGATGGATGAGTATTACGTGGAACTGAGTGCCGAAGCGAAACAATATAACGTTTTTTTGCGTCCCGAGGCAATTGACAACCAAGTACAGGCTGCAATTTCATATTTAAAAAAATAATTATTACACATATTAAGGAGTACTGAAATGGAAAACAAGGAAAACGTAAAACTGTATACCCAAGAGGGCTTTGATAAGCTCGTCAAAGAGTTGGATGAGAGAAAATTGGATCGAAACAAAATTCTTGACGATATTGCCACTGCCAAAGGATTCGGCGACCTGTCCGAAAACTCTGAATACGATGAGGCGCGCAACAACCAGGCAATCAACGAGGCCAGAATTGAAGAACTGACTTTTTTGATTGAACATGCCAAGGTCGTGGATGAAAGCACGTTGGATGCATCCGAGGTGAATATCGGTTCCAAAGTTAAGGTGTATGACTTGGAAGAGGAAGAGGAAGTCGAATACAGCATTGTCGGTTCCAACCAGGCTGATCCGATGGAAAACAGAATTTCCGATATGTCTCCGATCGGGAAAGCACTGCTCGGTTCTCATGCCGGTGACGTTGTAACGGTTATGGCTCCCGGCGGACAGTATCAATTGGAAGTGCGCGAAGTCTCCCGTTCTTGATTTGCCATGGTTGCCCCAAACGAACAAACGGAAAAAAAGGGAGCAGACGATTCCATTGAAATTAAAAGCCCCTTTTTGACCGCATTGGATAATTTTTGGTATTACAATAAGTGGAAAGTCATCATCGGCATATTTTTGTTGTTCACGTTCGGTGTTTTATTTTTCCAGTCCTGTCAAAAAACGGAACCGGATATGATGATTCTCGTTGCGGGAAACGATTGGATAGCAGCGCAGGATCAGCAAACGGTTGCTGACGTCATTTCAAGTCGGTATTTGTCTGACGATTTGAATCATGACGGCAAGAAAGAAGTTGACGTTCGGTTTTATTCGGTATATTCGGAAGATGAGATAAAGCAGAAGATTGCCGATGGCGAAAGCGTGTCAACGGCTGCACTGTCGCAAACAGCGAGTGAATACAGAACGTACGTGACAACGGGAGATACGGCCGTGTGTATTTTGAGCCCGGACTTATTTGCCGAAATGGTTGCCTATGACAGACTCAGTACGCTGACGCTGGCAGACGGATCGGTTGTGACCGGTGTTCGGGTGGGTGAAACTTCATTCTATCTTCAAAACGAAGCGTCAGCCGTTATACCGTCTGATTGGTATATTTGTTTGTTACGCCCTTACGTTTACGGCAATACGGGTAAAGCAGCACAATATGCGGCAATGCAGGATATTGTGCTTGCCATGATTTCAAATTGATTTTTTGATTTGTTTTAAAATAAGAAAGAAGGACCGTATGAAAATCGGTTTTAATAACGAAAAATATATTACGATGCAATCGGAGCATATCCGAGAAAGAATTGCCAAGTTCGGCGGTAAACTCTACTTGGAGTTCGGCGGCAAGTTGTTTGACGACTATCATGCGTCACGCGTTTTGCCCGGTTTTGCCCCCGGCAGCAAAATCAAGATGCTGCAGCAGCTAAAAGAAGACGTCGAAATGATTATCGTCGTGAATGCGAACGATATTGTAAAAAATAAGGTGCGCGGAGACCTCGGCATTACGTATGACGAGGATGCTTTGCGCCTGATAGAAATATTTAGGGGACTTGGCTTTTACGTCGGCGGTGTCGTGATTACGCAGTTTGCCGGTCAGGAGCAGGCTATTGCTTTCAGAAATAAACTCGGTAACGTCGGTGTCCCCAGTTTCCTGCATTATACGATTGCCGGTTATCCTTCCGACGTGAATCATATCGTGTCCGAAAATGGTTTCGGTAAAAATGAGTTTGTTGAAACGAAAAAGCCGCTTGTCGTTGTAACGGCACCCGGTCCCGGCAGCGGCAAAATGGCTACCTGTCTGTCGCAATTGTATCATGAATATAAGCGCGGTGTGCGTGCCGGTTATGCTAAATTTGAAACGTTCCCCATTTGGAACCTGCCGCTCAAGCATCCTGTAAACGTGGCATATGAGGCTGCCACGGTTGATTTGGATGACGTTAATATGATTGACCCTTTTCATTTGGAAGCATACGGAAAGACAACGGTAAACTACAACCGTGACGTTGAAATTTTCCCTGTTCTTCGTTCCATGATGGAAATGATTCAGGGCGAATCCCCGTATCAGTCGCCGACAGATATGGGTGTTAATATGGCGGGTTTATGCATTGAGGATGACGAGGCAGTACGTGAAGCGGCCAAGCATGAAATTCTCCGCCGCTATTATACAGCGCTTGTTGATTTTGCCCGTCACGGCACCGGCGAAAAGTGTATTGAAAAATTGGAATTGTTAATGCAGCAAACAGGCGTTACGGCAGATATCAATCCGCTGATTGCCCGCGCAGCTGAAGTTGAACGAGTTACAACAACACCGGCGGCAGCTATGATGATGGATGATGGTACCATTGTTACCGGTAAAACGTCGGCGCTTCTTGGATGTGCGGCTGCATTGGTGCTCAATGCGCTGAAATATCTTGCCGGTATTGACAAAGACACGGATATTATCAGTCCCAACGATTTGGAACCTCTTTGTAAATTGAAACTGGAACATTTGCATCATCACAATCCCCGTCTGCATTCAGACGAAGTGTTGATCGCATTGACGATGAGTGCAACGCACAATGAGGATGCGGCGAAAGCATTAAAATGCCTGGATATGTTAAAAAATAAGGAAGCGCATTTTACAGTTATTCCGTCTGCTGTTGACGAAAAATTATATAAGACGCTTGGTATTTTGCTCAGCTGTGAACCGAAATTCAGCAAAAAATCGCTGCATATTCCGGAAATTGACGCTTAAATTTGGCTTTTTTGAAATGATTGCAAAGGGGATGATATCCGTATGGTAAACGCATGCGCGTTGGGCTTTTCGACGGAGAATGACGGTGAAACGAATACCACTGTGTTAAATCGAATTCTTTGTGAAAACGATGACGTTATCGTTTCCTTTCCCGGAATATACCGGTTGACCGGCCCGGTTATTTTGAACACCGGCAATCATTTAAAGTTTGGAACCGGTACTACTGTTGTGCGTGAACGTGCCGCAGACGGAGACAACGGGAATTTGTTTATCAACAAAGGCGCTTTCACGGCGGAATACGATGAAGATATTTCGCTGGAAGGGCTGCATCTCGTGACAAACGGCGTTGAGCGCAAAGATGCGCGGGACGGCGGAACGCGAACGATTACCGGCCTCCGCGGTCACGTTGCATTCTTCTACGTAAAAGGTTTATACGTCTCCGATATGCTTGTGACGGATTTAGGCGCGTGTGATTATGCGATTCAGATCTCCGATTTTGAAGACGTAACGGTGGAAAACGTACAGGCAGAGGGTATGAAAGACGGCATCCATTTCGGCCCCGGAAAACGTTTTATTTTGAAGAATTGCCGATTCAGAACGTATGACGATGATATTGCTTTAAACTGCAGCGATTATTCCGTTTCCAATCCCAACATCGGTTCCATTGAAGACGGTATTATCGAAAATATTGTCGATTTGCCGGGGCAGTATACCGAATCAATGTTTTTACGCATTTTGGTTGGTACACCCTTGACGTGGCATCCGGGAATGACCGTTTATCATTCGGATGCCGTTATCAATGACGGCAGGATGTACCGCGTCGTCATGAACACGGATAACGTTTCCTATACGTCCGTGACGCCGCCGACACACGAGGACGGTTTTGTGACGCTTGACGGAATTCGTTGGTTGAGAACCAACAAGGGTTACAGTGCCGAACAGTTGTCTGTGCCGGCAGGTTGTAAAAACATTGTGGTGAAAAACGCTTTCTTGGAACAGAAACGCAATATAGCCGTCATGATTTATACGGATTACAGTGAATATCTGAAAAGTTATCACAGCGGCTCTCCCGTTCCGGAAGTGGAAGGGATTTCGTTTGAAAACGTACAGGTGTTAAAGCCGGTCAAACATTTTATGTATATCGGAACACCGGTGAATGATTTGCAATTGAGTCACTGCTCGTTAGGGGACAGCGACATTGAGTGGGAACAAAATCCGCGTATGGCAAAGTATCAAGCCCCTGAAATCGGGTTGTATGATACGCAGGCGGTGATTCGTCAAAAAAACGGTTGAGGAAAAGAAACAAATGGCAGTAAAACAAACTGAACCCAAAAACAACTTTAAACAGTTTTCGCGTTTTGTTTTCGGCGCGTTTTTTGCTTTTTTGTTGGTTGTCGTCTTATTTGCCGTCGGCAGTCCTTTGCGCCGTTTTCTTCTTGAAGAGAAACAGGACGGCACCCAAACGAATCCTTCGGACAGTACGCCGTCCGTCGATGACGAACCGTCGGATTCCCCGCAGGACGAAAATCCGGTGATCTACCCATACAGACTGAATACCATCCTGACGGAAGTCGAGCGCGACAACGTCACTGCAGTCAATGCGTCCTCCTTTATCTCGGATCATATCGCGTTGCTGAAAAGCGACAACGGGGAGATGGCGCTGCTGGCATCATTGAATGCCGACGAACGCATTCATCCCGCCTCCATGACAAAAGTCATGACGCTTCTTGTGGCGGCAGAACACGTGACTTCATTGGAAGACGAAGTGCCTGTGAAGGGGGAATTGTTCGATCAATATGCCGATTTGTTGAAAGGGACGGAACAGTTCGTATCCTACAAATTTGACAAAAAGGATAATATGACGGTCCCTGTAAAAACGCTGATGTATTTAATCGGAATGGAATCCGCTGCCGATGCCACACTGGTGTTAACCGATTATTTGGCCGGTTCCCACGAAACGTTTGTCGCATGGATGAATCAAAAAGCGCAGGATTTACAGCTGCGGGATACGCATTTTACCAATGCCATCGGTATTTATGATGAAAACCTGTATTCTACGGCGTTAGATATGGCTGTCATTATGGCCAATGCCATGCAGGTAGACATATTAACGGAGATACTCGGTACCGAAGAAGCCGGATTGCCGTTTGAGTTGAACGGAGCCAAAAAGAATTTTTGGCCTAAGCATACGTTGTTTTTTGACTTTTATTCCAAAAACACGTCGTATTCCAGAAAGCCGGCTGCAGGGTATTACGTTGCGGCGGCAAAAACCGGAACGGAAAGTTATCAAATCGGCAAAAAGGAAACCGTTTATATCAAAGCGTTGGTTTCCATGACGACGGACGAACGCGGCGGGCATTATATTTTGGTCACGGTTTCGGAGTCGTCTTCCGGAGCGGTACTGAAGGATTTGGTCAGTGACCTAAACGTTATGTATCAAAACGCCGCAACGTATATGAAACAGTAATAATATCCAAAGAAACAGGACGTTTATTTGACAAATTTGGGTACTTAGTGGTATAATCATTCAGTAGAGAAACATTTATTATTAACCGAGGAGGGAATAACCGCATGCAAATTGCCATTATTGCACACGATTATAAAAAAGAATTGATGACGCAATTTTGTATTGCGTATTGCGGTGTGTTAAGTAAGCACAATTTGTGTGCAACTGCGACCACGGCAAAATACATTTCCGAAGCGACCGGTTTGCAGATTGAAACGTTGATGTCAGGGCATCAGGGCGGCAGATCTCAAATTGCTTCCAGAATCGCCTACAACGAGGTAGACATTTTGCTCTATTTCCGTGATACAAGACCCGGCGGTGCAAAAGATGAAGAAGAACATGAAATTTTCAGACTCTGCGACATGTATAATATTCCTGTTGCAACGAATATTGCAACAGCCGAGGTCATCATTACGGCACTGGACCGCGGTGATTTGTCTTGGAGAGAGTACGTCAATCCCCGACCGAATAATGGTCGTCGGGACTCATAAAAAACAAAACGGTGTAAGAGATTGCACCGTTTTTTTGAAAGTGTAGGGAATATGGCTAATATTATTGATTATTTAAAATGGCGCGGTGACGTCTGTTTTTCGGCCGACCCTTTTAACGAGGTGGACAATCTGCTCCTGTCCGAAGCGTCTTTTTTTAATTGGAGCGGCATTATTTCGGCACCCGGCACAAACACCGTGACGACGTTGCGGCAGGCGGTTGACGCATATTTACTCCGGCGTGAACTGTCACAAATGCAGATGGGACTGGTCGTTCCTGCCGCCATCCCCGAAATGGTACGGCAAATGGCAGAGTCAGCTCGGTTCGGTCAAATCGGCGTTGCCTGTTACGTCAATGATATCGACGTTAAAAAAGAACTTCAATTTTCCGCCACAACCTTTTTGCTGCCCGATAAAACTGTCTACGTTGCCTTCCGCGGCACCGACGATACGTTGGTCGGTTGGAAAGAGGACGTTAATTTATCATTTATGGAAGAAGTGCCGGCGCAGGGGGAAGCAGTTGCCTATTTGAAAAGCGTTGCGGCGGCTTTTGGCGGTAAAATACGAGTCGGAGGGCACAGCAAGGGCGGTAATTTGGCAATCTACGCTGCAGCAAACGCGCCCGCAAAAGTTCAAAAACGGATTGTTCAAATTTATAACAATGACGGCCCCGGGTTCCCGGATGCGTTTTTTGAAAGAAAAGAGTTTTTGAAAATAGCCGATTTGGTTCTCAACGTCTATCCGGAAAACTCGATTATCGGCATGCTGTTTGAGCACCGCGGTACCGAATTGATTGTCGAAAGTGATGCAAAGGGCGTGATGCAGCACGATGGATTCTCCTGGCAGTTGTTGGGGAATCATTACGTTACGCTGCCGCACTTTTCCAAAGAAGCGATTCGCACAAGACTCGTGTTGAAAAAATGGATGAGCGAGCTGTCAGTGGAAGAAAAAAAGAAATTCTGCGATACGCTGTTTGATTTTCTGGGGTCCTTCCATGCGCAAACGTTATCGGAAGTGAATGCATCGCCGATGAAACTGATTCCTGCATGGACAAAAATGCCCCCAGAGGAAAGAAAAATGATGCGTCACGTTCTCGGCTTATTGCTGGACGAAGGCAGCAAATCTGTCTTTGAAACGTTATTCGGCGCAAAATCATTTTTTCGTGAAAAAACGCAAAAATAACGGATATGCATCAAAAAAGCGGAAGATTTTTAATCTTCCGCTTTTTTGATGACTGATGAATGTTTACGTCCTTAATGATTGGCTTTATTATCATCATCTTTTTCCGCCCCGAACAGGGCAATTTGTTCGGCAGGACTCGGCACAGTCTGAAAGGGGATGCCGAGATGATCGTATCCCAAACGCGTGACACATCTGCCGCGCGGTGTTCGGCTTAAAAAGCCGATTTGCATCAAATAGGGCTCGTACACGTCTTCCAACGTGACGGCCTCCTCGCCGATGGTTGCCGCCAACGTTTCAAGACCGACGGGACCGCCGTCGTAGAATTTGATAATCGTTTCCAGCATTCTGCGGTCAATATTATCCAAACCCAAGCGGTCAATTTCAAGCTTGTTTAAGGCGAAATTGGAAATGGCGGAATCAATTTGCGTTTTGCCGTCAACTTGGGCAAAATCGCGCACGCGTTTTAACATCCGGTTGGCAATACGCGGTGTTCCGCGGGAACGCGAGGCAATTTCGTACGCACCGTCACTTGTGATTTCATAGTTTAAAATGCCGGCACTGCGTTTGACAATCATCGACAGCTCTTCGGGGGTGTAGAGCTCCAATTTTAAAACGACGCCGAATCTGTCGCGAAGCGGTGTGGAAAGCTGCCCGGCACGGGTGGTTGCACCGATTAACGTGAATTTGGGCAAGTCGATGCGGATGCTTCTGGCAGCAGGACCTTTACCGATGATAATATCCACGGCGAAATCTTCCATGGCCGGATAGAGAATTTCTTCAACGGCGCGGGATAATCTGTGAATTTCATCAATGAACAAAACGTCGCCTTCGTTCAAGTTGGTCAACAGGGCAACCAAATCGCCCTGTTTTTCAATGGCCGGCCCGGACGTAACGCGAATATTCACGCCCATCTCGGCGGCAATAATGGTTGAAAGCGTCGTTTTACCCAACCCGGGAGGACCATACAGTAAAACGTGGTCGAGCGATTCGTTCCGCTGCTTTGCCGCTGCAATATACACTTTTAGGTTTTCTTTGGCTTTTGCCTGGCCGATGTATTCCTCCAGCGTTTTGGGACGAAGGGAATTTTCGTTGTCTGCGTCGGCAGGCGTATACGTCGTTGACATTAACCGATTTTCGAAATCCGGTTCATTGCTTTCAAAATATCTGTCCATGATGACCTCACTTCGTCAAACGCTTCAGGGCTGCCTTAATAATATCCTGCAACGCCATATTGTCGGCTTTAATATCTTTGAGCACGGGAATGATTTCCTGCCGAGTAAATCCGAGCGCCTGCAGCGTGTCCATCGCATCGTTTAAAACGCCGCCGGCAGGCATCGAAGTTGTCGAGACGTATGAGTCTTGCGGTGTGAAGGCACCGACGTTTTCTTTTTGTATTTTGTCTTTCAGCTCCAAAACAATACGTGCAGCCGTTTTGGCGCCGACACCGCTGGCCTTGGCAATCAGCTTCGTATCTTCCGTGCAGACAGCAGCATAGAACTTATCAGGGGGGAGCAGGGAAAGAACGGAAACGGCAACTTTGGGGCCGACACCCGAAACGGTTATCAATTTGCGGAAGGCGCCGAGTTCGGCTTCCGTTGCGAACCCGAACAGTTCCACACCGTCTTCCCGTACGGCAAAGTGCGTATAGAGCTTGACGTCTTTTTTCGTTTCATTTAGGTTTTGTCCTGCAATAACCTCATACGTTGTATGACTGATTGTTAACTGATACCCGACACCGCATGCTTCAATGACGGCCATGTTGGGTTCCAGATGGGCTAACAAGCCTCGTACGTAGTAAAACATAATACCCCCGTGCCGCTGTAGGCGGCTCATTTTTTATGAATCAGGATATAAAAACGTTAAATAACAACGCGTCGACTCGGCGAAACCAAGGCCGAAAAGCGGTTGGTTGTTTTCCGGCGCGTGAGGGGCGAGCCCTCGGCGCAGCGTTGGATATTTCACGCGAGATTCCGGTGATTCTTCTTTGTCTTAATTATATCATATTGTTAGGGCTAAAGCAATCATTCGGTACAAAAATCGCATTGATTTTTCCGCTTTTGATATTATTAGGCCCTTTTATTCTTTTGTTGAAGATGAAGCAACGATTTGACACAATCATATAGTTGTGTTATAATTTATACTGAAAAAATATTTTTTATACGAGGTTTTTCGTGGTAATATTAGGAATAGACCCGGGCCTTGCGATTGTCGGCTGGGGGGCGGTCGATTATGATAAATCTCACTTTCGCGTTTTGGGATACGGTTCCATTCAAACGCCTGCGCATACGGCAGTGGAAGACCGCTTGATGCAGATTTATAACGAATTGGGCGAGTTGATCAACCGATTTAAACCGGAATGGATGGCTGTGGAGGAACTGTTTTTTAACACAAACCAGACGACCGGTATCAGCGTCGGTGAGGCGCGCGGCGTCATTTTATTAAGTGCCAGACAACATGGTGTCAAATTGGCGGAATATACGCCCCTGCAGGTAAAGCAGTCTGTTGTCGGCTACGGCCGCGCAGAGAAAAAGCAGATCATTTCCATGGTAACAAGGCTTTTGAATCTTGCGGAACCGCCCAAGCCGGACGATACGGCGGACGCTTTGGCAATCGCCATTTGCCACGCACATTCCGGCGTCTCGCGCCTGGCCGGCTATTATAATTTGAAATAACGCAGAAGGGGCACATTATGGCTTCATGGTACAGTGAAAATTGGAAAGATTACGAACTCTTGGATACTTCGGACGGGGAAAGATTGGAAAGATGGGGAAAATACATTTTGATCAGACCCGACCCGCAGGTGATTTGGCACAGTGAAAAAAAGCATCCGATGTGGCACAGGGCCGACGGCATTTACCGTCGTTCCGGTTCCGGCGGCGGTGCATGGATTGAGCATAAAATGCCGGACCAGTGGAACGTATCCTATGGCAAGCTGCATTTTGTGCTGCGTCCGATGGGATTTAAACATACGGGGTTATTCCCGGAACAGGCGGCCAACTGGGACTGGTTTTCCGATTTGATTGTTCGCGCAAACAGACCGATTAAAGTCCTGAACCTGTTTGCCTATACCGGCGGTGCAACGGTTGCTGCAGCTTCTGTCGGCGCGTCCGTGGTTCACGTCGATGCCGCTAAGGGTATGGTTCAACAGGCCAAAGAAAACGCGGCATTATCCGGCTTGGAAAATGCCCCGATTCGGTATATCGTCGATGACTGTAAAAAGTTTGTGGAGCGTGAAATTCGGCGCGGCAATCGTTATGATGCGATTATTATGGACCCGCCGTCCTACGGCCGCGGTCCTAATGGTGAAGTGTGGAAATTGGAAGATAACGTTGACGCCTTGATTTCGTTAACGGCGCAGCTTTTATCGGACAACCCGCTTTTCTTCTTAGTAAATTCTTATACGACGGGGCTGTCTCCCTTAACGATGGCCTATATGATGAAGGTCAACATCATTGAAAAACACGGCGGTCGTGTAGAGGCCGGCGAACTCGGATTGCCGGTGACGGCAACCGGCGCTCTTCTTCCGTGCGGTGCTTCCACCAGATGGTGGAAAGAATAAGCACAAAGGCTCTGCCAATCGTATAATAATAGGCAGAACCGGGTTCTGTCTTGTATTACGGCGTTATCCGGTGGTTTCGGGTAGGCAGAAACGTGATCGTGTACCGTGTGATGGTACGAAAAATATGAGCCGCATTCGGGCGGTATGGAGGTTAGTGCAGATCGATATGGTTTTCGAATCCGATAACAAACGCACATTTATATCTGTCCGCGATTTGCAGTTTTCCTATCACGACACCGTTTCGGATAGGGAAATCCCTGTATTGCGGTCCGTAAATTTGGAAATTAATAAAGGGGAATACGTCGCAATTTTGGGGCATAACGGCTCCGGAAAGTCGACGTTTGCCAAGCTGCTGAATATGGTTTTGGAGCCATCGGCCGGTTCCATCGTGATTGACGGTATGGACGTTACCGCTCCCGACGTAACCGAAGACGACGTGATTGCGCTTCGCAAAAAAATCGGTATGGTATTCCAAAATCCGGACAATCAGTTGGTGGCAACTGTCGTTGAAGAGGACGTTGCATTCGGACCGGAGAATTTGGGATTGCCGTCGGATGAAATCAGACGGCGCGTTGACAAGGCGCTTTCGTTTGTTCATATGGAAAAATATGCGAAACATGAGCCGCACCGTTTGTCGGGCGGTCAAAAGCAGCGTGTTGCCATTGCCGGTATTCTGGCCATGATGCCGGAATGCGTTATTTTTGACGAATCGACGTCTATGCTTGACCCCGAAGGACGGCAAAACGTTTTGGAGTTGATGGGACAGTTAAACAGGGAAAAGGGAATCACTGTTTTGGATATCACGCACGATATGACCGAAGCTTCTATGGCCGGCAGAATCGTTGTGTTGAATAACGGCCGTTTTGTTATGGACGGAAAGCCCGCCGAAATTTTTTCTCGTGGGGATGAGTTAAAACAAATGGGTTTGGACGTTCCGCAGTTTGTTGCGATGTATCAAGGCTTGAAACAGGCGGGGATTCCTTTGCCGGATAGACTTAATGCGTCGGTACAGGATTGCATCGAGGCAATCACGGCGTATTATCGAAACTTGTAAAATAGGGAAAATGAAGGATTAATGGATAAAATACGTTTGCAAAATGTGACATTTACATACAGCCCCGGCACACCATACGCTGTCAGCGCTTTGCAGAACGTATCTGTCGGCTTTCCGCAGGACTGCTTTGTCGGGATTATCGGACGCACCGGCTCCGGAAAATCAACGCTCGTTCAAATGCTGAACGGCCTTTTGAAACCGAATTCCGGTGAAGTATTGCTCGACGGCGACAATATTTGGAATGCGCCCCGAAAAATCGGCAGGATTCGTTTCCGCGTCGGTCTTGTTATGCAGTACCCCGAATATCAATTGTTTGAGGAAACTGTTGAAAAAGACGTTGCGTTCGGCCCGAAAAATCTCGGACTGTCGGCAGACGAAATTAAGCAAAGAGTGCGTGAGGCATGCGGGTTTGTCGGTTTGCCGGAAAACACGCTTGCGGTTTCGCCCTTTGATATTTCCGGCGGTCAAAAGAGACGTGTTGCCATTGCCGGTGTGATGGCTATGCGGCCGGACGTGTTGGTTTTGGACGAGCCGGCAGCCGGACTCGACCCGCAGGGGCGGGATTTGATTTTTAAAGGTATTAAGGCGTATAAGGATGCAACGCATGCTACGGTGATTATCGTCAGTCACAGTATGGAAGACGTTGCCCGTTTTTGCGACAGACTTGTCGTTATGTCGCACGGTGAAGTGGTCGTCGAAGGAAAGACGGAGGACGTATTCGCAAAGTCTGAACTTATTGAAGAGGCAGGACTTGCCTTGCCGGAGATTACGCTCGTTTGCCGCCGCTTACAGGAAAACGGCGTTCCGATTCCGTCTGTGCCCTACACGGTTGAACAGGCCGTCAAGGCGCTTTCCGGCGTTTTGTGCACAGAAAGCAAAGGAGGCGGTGCCCAATGACCGGTTTTGCTTTAGGACAGTATTATCCCGGGCAGTCTCTTCTTCATCGTCTTGACCCAAGGGCCAAAATGATTTCTTCCGTTTTGTTTATTGTTTGTACTTTCCTTTGTAAAAATGCCGACGCTTATCTTTTGCTCCTTGCCGTCACGTTGCTGTTATTGGCGGTCAGCACTATTCCGCTCCGCATCGTATGGCGCGGGATCAAACCGGTTATTTTTATTTTGCTTTTTACCGTGATTATCAACGTCTTTTTTACAAACGGGGACGTATTGCTGGTTTCATGGCGTTTTATCCATATTTACAAAGAAGGTCTGAGTAACGCTGTTTATATGGGAATTCGCATTCTGGTATTAATTGTGGGAACGTGCCTGTTTTTAACCTACACGACAACGCCGATTGCCCTGACGGATGCCATTGAACAACTGTTAAAGCCGCTTAAAGTGCTGCGGTTCCCGGTGCACGAATTTGCCATGATGATGACGATTGCACTGCGGTTTATTCCGACGTTGATGGAAGAGACGCAAAAAATAATGGCGGCGCAAAAAGCGAGAGGCGCAGACTTTTCACAGGGGAATCTTTTTCACAGGGCGAAAGCACTTGTGCCTGTTCTTGTTCCGCTGTTCGTGTCCTCTTTCAGACGTGCGGATGAATTGGCTACGGCTATGGAGTGCCGTTGCTATCACGGCGACAAGGGGAGAACGCGCATGAATGCCCTGCATTGGCACGCTGCCGATTTCATATTTATGTTATTTATTTGTGCAGTCGGCGCAGGGGTTATTTTGTTGAATCGTTTTTCAGTGATTGGAATTGGATGAACTGTGATGAATGACACGTCAAAACTGCTCTTAAATATTTCTTTTGTCGGGACGGCTTACAGCGGTTATCAGGTTCAAAAAGGAAAACCGACCGTGCAGGCGGCGCTGAATCGTGCTGCCGTAGACCTTTTCGGTTTTGAATGCGACGTAGTCGGCTGCAGCAGAACGGACAGCGGTGTTCATGCCAAAACGTTTTGTGTTGCAGTATCCCAAAAGGGCGCCCACGGGTTGCCTTCCGACATTCCTGCGGCCGCTATTCCGAAAGCCATGAACGCTCATCTACCGGATGATATTTCCGTCAATGCGGCGGTTCGTGTCGCAAATGATTTTCATCCGCGTTATGACGTTGTCAGCAAAGAATACGAGTATTTGATTTGCGATGACCCGATACGCAACCCGTTTATGGAAAACCGCGCTTGGCAGTACGGGAAACGGCTGGATGCCGAAAAAATGAATTTTGCCGCTCAATATTTTTGCGGAAAACATGATTTTTCCGCTTTTATGGCGGCAGGTTCTAAAATAAAGGAGCCAATCAGGACAGTATTTTCCACCCGTGTCGCAAGACAAAACGGCACGGTGATTTTTTCCGTTTGTGCCGATGGTTTCCTGTATCATATGGTACGTATCATGGTGGGGACGCTTATCCCGATAGGACTGGAAAAAGCAGAGCCGTCGTCGGTTTGTGAAATTATTGCCGGCGCACAACGGAAAAATGCCGGCGTTACCGCTCCGGCCTGCGGACTGTATTTGAATCGTGTGACGTACCGTGAATCTTTTTTTGAAAAATAATAATTAAGGAAAAAACTGATTGGTGAAAATGAAACGAACGAGTTTCCTGCGGTTGTTATGCCTGATGATTTTGCCGGTTTTCATTTGGCTCGGTTTGCTTTCCTGTGCGGATTTTGAGACTGAAACGGTAACCGTAGGGGGCGTGCAGACAGACGGCACCGTAACGTTTTCGGCGGATGACGATACTGTTTTTGCCGCTTCCCCGCATAGTATTATGATTGTCGGAAAAAGAGAAATTCAAATTTATAATGACAAGGGAAGCAGGAAGTATTACAATCAAACACACTTGAACGAACCGGAAGTATTGGCTAACGGTTCCTACTTTTTGGTTTATGATAAAAACGGTTCATCCTGCTTTTTGTTCAGAAACGAAAAACTTTTGACCGAACTGCAGCCGGAATATCCCGTATATGCCGCCGCCTTGGACGGGGGAGGCTCTTTTGCTCTGATCACAAAAACGTACTCATCGGCCAGCGCTGTGCAAATATATAATGCGAACGGTCACTTGGAAAACACCGTTGAACGTTCGGATTACGTGATTGACTGCCGATTTGCCGCGGGCGGGAAGCTTGTTCTTTTGACGCTTGACGTGCAGGACGGTGAGTGGATAACCGGAATAACGACGTATAAGTCCGATTTTTCTCGAATTATATATGAAAAAACGTTTCGAAACGTATATCCCCTTCAACTTTCCGCAAACGGAAACCGCGTCGCCGTTCTTTGCAGCGACGGCGTTCGCGTTTTGGATAAAAAAGGGAAAACGCGTTTGATTTCGATCGGGAACGTATTGGATGACGACGTTGTATTGCAAAGCAACGGCCGTATCGTACTTCTTGATGACGAGACTGTTATAACTTGCGACGCAAAGGGGAATACGGCTGAATATATATCTCCGCTGTCAGCAGCAGAGAATGCGTGGCTCTGCGGTGATTATTTGTTTTTGACACAGGGCAGAACGATTGTCAGAATGAATTTGAAAAACGGTTCTTTGATCACCGGAACGGCAAGTTGTGATTTTAACGGCATTGTTTTGAAAGATTCTGCGGGGCAGGTGTACTTAACTTTGACGTCCTCCCTCGTGTTGTATAACGTGGAATAACGAATCCGAAAGGAAAAAACAGAATGGTATTGTGCTCCAATTGTAAGAAAAACGTGGCTGTTATCTTTGTGACGAAAATGGAAAACGGTCAGAAGACAAGCCAGGGACTGTGTATTAAATGTGCGAAAGAAATGGGTCTTCCCATAAACAATATGCTGGGAAACGTTTTTGAAAAATTCGGCATTTCTCCCGATCAGGTCGGTAATGTGGAAGATGAAATAAACGAAATGCTTTCCGGCAGTCTTCCGTCCGAAATGGATGACAAGGAAGAGGGCGGGGCACCTGCTGTGGATTTCCCGCAGTTGTTCCGTGATGCCGGTCTTGTCCCGCAGTCCGAAGACAGCAAAAAAGGAAACGTGCCGGATTTATCGTCTTTGACCGGAAAAGAAAAGAAGACTGTGAAACCGAACACGATGGATAAAACCAAAAAGTATAAATTTCTGCCCACTTATTGCCGAAATTTGACACAATTGGCAAGAGATGGTAAATTGGATAAAATTGTCGGCAGAGAAAAAGAAATGGCAAGAATGACGCAAATTCTTTGCCGTCGACAAAAGAATAATCCGTGTTTGATCGGTGAACCGGGCGTCGGTAAAACAGCCATTGCAGAAGCACTGGCAACTGCCGTTGCCGCGAAAAAAGTGCCCTTTAAACTGATGAACAAGGAAATATACCAACTTGATTTAACGGCGCTTGTTGCCGGAACGCAGTTCCGCGGTCAATTTGAATCACGTGTATTGGGCCTTTTGAACGAAGTAAAAGAGGCCGGCAATATTATCCTGGTCATTGATGAAATTCATAATTTAGTGGGAACCGGGGAAGCCGAGGGCAGCGTCAATGCCGCCAATATTTTGAAACCTGCGCTGTCACGCGGGGAGGTTCAGATCATCGGTGCAACGACGCTCAACGAATACCGCAAGTATATTGAAAAAGATGCCGCTTTGGAGCGCCGATTCCAGCCGATTACCGTGGAGGAACCATCCGTTGCCGATGCTGCCGAAATGCTGCGCGGTATCAAGCATTATTATGAAGAGTATCACGGTATCCGCATCCCGGATGACGTTTTGCAAAAAACGGTTACGCTGTCGGAACGATATATTACCGATCGTTATTTGCCCGATAAAGCCATTGATTTGTTGGACGAAGCAGCCGCATCGCTCTCCCTGTCCAGCGCAGTGTTGAATGAATCTGCGGAAATTCGCGACCGTCTTTTGTCGCTAAAAGATGAACGGGAACGTTTGGAAAACGCCGAAGTATCACCCGACGATACGAGCGCATCGGACGGCCATTTTGAAAAGTTGGCGCAAATTAAATCGGAAGAGATGAGACTGTCACAACGTTTGAAGGACATTGAGCCGGATTGCGCAAGCGTGACGCTGACGACCGAAAATTTGGCGCAGGTAATTGAAATTTGGACGGGAATTCCGGCTTCCAACATCACGGAAAACGAATTTGAAAGACTGGATAAATTGGAAGCAAGGCTGAAAGACCGCATTATCGGTCAGGATAAGGCGGTTGAAGCGGTTGTTAAAGCGGTTAAGAGAAATCGTGCCGGTATTGCTTATAAAAGAAAACCGGTTTCGTTTATCTTCGCCGGTCCTACCGGCGTCGGAAAGACCGAATTGGTAAAAACGTTAGCGGACGATTTGTTCCAATCTCCCGAAACGCTGATTCGTCTTGATATGTCCGAATTTATGGAAAAGCACGCCGTGTCGCGGATTATCGGGGCGCCTCCCGGATACGTCGGCTATGACGAGGCCGGTCAGCTGACTGAAAAAATCCGCCGCAGACCTTATTCCATCGTATTGTTTGATGAAATTGAAAAGGCGCATCCCGACGTTTTGAATATTTTGCTGCAAATCCTGGACGACGGACAAGTGACGGATGCACACGGTAAAAAAGTAAATTTCGAAAACACAATCATCGTCATGACCACCAATGCAGGCACCGGGACCGGTGCGTCTCTTGCCGGCTTTACGGGAGATAATACAACGGCGGTTGAAACAAAGACCGAAAACGCATTGCTGACGTTCCTGCGCCCCGAATTTGTGAATCGCGTTGACGAAGTGATTACTTTTAACGCATTAACCGAGCAGGATTTCTCCCAAATTGCCTGCATAATGCTGAATCAGTTGAAATCGTCCATGAAAGAACGCGACGTCGATCTTTCCTATACCCAGGAAGTTGCAGACTGGGTTGCCAAGAATTCGTATTCACGGAAATACGGTGCCAGAAATATGAGACGGTACATCCAAAAACACGTGGAGGATCCGCTTGCCTCCGTGATCGTTGCCGATTACGAGAAGAATATCAGCGACGTTAAATTGACTGTTTTGAATGATGAAATTCGCATTTTAAGCGTATAATTGTAAATTTTTTCTTAATATTGGCAAACGCCTATTGTAATAATAAATAGGTTGTGGTATAATTTCAAAGCTTTCGTTCGTACGGAAGAAAAATAATGACACACACAGGATTTTGTGCTTGCGGTGTTTCTCAATCGTAATAAAAACGGAGAAATGAAAAAGCGAACAATTCTGTGGTGGAAAAACCGAAGGAGGACATGAATCATGTCTGTTATTTCCATTAAGCAGCTCCTGGAAGCAGGTGTTCATTTCGGACACCACACCAGAAGATGGAACCCCAAAATGCAGGAGTACATCTTCACCGAAAGAAACGGTATCTACATCATTGACCTGCAGAAGACCGTAAAAAAGATTGACGAAGCCTACATGTTCGTTCGTGACCTTGCAGCAAACGGCGGCAATCTGCTGTTTGTCGGCACGAAGAAACAGGCTGCCGAAGCCATCAAGGAAGAGGCCGGCCGTTGCAGTATGTACTACGTTAACGTTCGTTGGCCGGGCGGTATGATGACCAACTTCAAGACCATTAAGCGCTCTATCAAGCGTCTGAATGATTTGAACAAGATGCAGGAAGACGGCACGTTTGACCTGCTGCCCAAGAAGGAAGTTGCCGGCAAGCAGAAGGAAATCTTCGACCTTGAAAAGAGCTACGGCGGTATTAAAGAGATGGAACAGCTCCCCGATGCTGTGTTCATCGTTGACCCCAAGAAGGAAAGAAATGCCGTTCTCGAAGCTAAAAAGCTTGGCATTCCGGTTATCGCTATCGTTGACACCAACTGCGATCCCGATGATGCCGATTACGTAATCCCCGGTAACGATGACGCTATTCGCGCTATCAAATTGATTTCTGCCGCTCTTGCCGATGCTATTATCGAAGGCAAACAGGGCGAACAGAATGAAGTAGCTCCCGCTGAAGCTCCTGCTGAAGCAGACGCTCAATAAGAAAATAATTACTGAGAGGTACGTTATGGCTGCTATTACTGCTAAACAGGTTGCCGATCTCCGCGCTCAGACCGGTCTCGGCATGATGGATTGTAAAAAGGCTCTGGTTGAAGCCGACGGTGATTTTGAAAAGGCCGTTAAGATCCTTCGTGAAAAGGGTCTTGCTACCGCTGCCAAGAAGGAAAGCCGCATCGCTGCTGAAGGCGTTGTTGCCGTTAAGACCATTGACAAGGTTACTGCAATTATCGAAGTAAACTCTGAAACTGACTTCGTTGCGAAGAACCAGTTGTTCCGTGATTTCGTTGACGGTTTGCTGGTTACCATTATCGCTGAAAAGCCGGCTGACGTTGAAGCGCTGAAGGCCTGCAAGTTCAACAAGACCGAGCAGACTGTTGATGCCGCTTTGACCGAGAAGATTTCCCAGATCGGTGAGAAGCTGAACATTCGCCGCTTTGAAATCGTTGAAGGTTCCGTTGCAACTTACATTCACGCCGGCGGTGCCGCAGGTGTTGTCGTTAAGTTTGAAGGTGATGAAGCCGCTTTGAACAGCGCTGATTTTGCCGAAACCGCAAAGAACGTTGCTCTGCAGATTGCCGCAGGTAATCCCCCCACGTATATCGCCAAGGAAGACGTTCCCGCTGCCGCTGTTGAAGAGGAAGTAGCTATCCAGTTGGCTTCTGCTAAGAACGATCCCAAGCTTGCCAACAAGCCCGACGAAGTTCTGAAGAAGATTATTGCCGGCAAACTGGATAAGCTCTTCTACGAGCGCGTTTGCCTGAACGAACAGCCCTACGTTAAGGAAGACAGCATGACCGTCGGTCAGTATCTGAAGGCTGCTGCCAAGACGCTCGGCGGTGAAATCAAGGTCGTTAAATTCATCCTGTTCGAAAAGGGTGAAGGTATCGAAAAGAGAGAAGAAAACTTCGCCGAAGAAATCGCTAAATTGGCCGGCCAGGCTTAATTTCGATTTCCGAAATAAAAAAGCCGTTCCCGTTTTGGGAACGGCTTTTTTCATGTCTTCCTATTTACAAGTTCATATAAATGTAGTAAAATAAGACTATAAAATATAAGGGAGTATAATAACATGCAGACGCAACCAAAATATAAGCGAATTTTACTGAAACTGTCCGGGGAAGCTTTACAGGCTGAAAACGGCATTTTGAATTTCGACTTTATTGCGCAGATTGCCGACGTTGTCAAGAAGTGTCATGACGTCGGTGTTCAAATTGCCGTCCTTGTCGGTGCCGGGAACATTTGGCGCGGCAGACAGGGCGGTAATATGGATCGATGCCGCGCCGATCATATGGGGATGCTTGCCACAACAATCAATGCTATTGCATTGCAGGATTCATTTATCCAGGCGGGGCTTTCGTGCCGCGTTTTGACGGCAGTTACCATGGAGGGCTTTACCGAACGTTTTGATGAGGAAGCGGCAAACAAGGCGTTGGACAACGGTGA
The DNA here is from genome assembly GCA_002315325.1 of Clostridiales bacterium UBA1770. GTDB lineage: Bacteria > Bacillota > Clostridia > Oscillospirales > CAG-272 > UBA1770. Next base: position 23,950 of record DCGU01000090.1, on the reverse strand, counting down.
CGTCGTTGTCTTCGGTGCCGGACTCGGGGTGCCGTATTTCTCAACGGATACAGCCGCTGCAGTGCGTGCTGCGCAAATTCATGCCGACGCCGTCCTGATGGCGAAGAACGTTGACGGTATTTATAACGCCGACCCGGGTAAAAATCCCAACGCCGTTCGTTATGATGAAGTAACTTATACGGAAGTGCTTGAAAAACAGTTGAAAGCACTGGATTTGACGGCAACGGTTTTGTGTATGGAAAATAACATCAATTGTTACGCGTTTGCTTTGAAAGACCCTTACAACATCTTCCGTGTTATCAACGGCGAAAACGTTGGCACGGAAATTCACGCATAATTAAAAAACGGAGGATTTGAAAATGAAGTACGATTGTTCTGCTATGGAAGGAAAAATGAAAAAATCTGTGGAGTCTTTTGACGAGATGCTGAAATCGATTCGTGCCAGCCAGGCAAGCCCGGCCGTTTTGTCAAAAGTAACCTTCGAGTACTATGGCGCACCGACAAAAATCGTTGATATGGCCGGTGTAACCTTGTCCGACGCACGCACGCTGGTGATTACGCCTTATGACGCTTCCACTTTGAAGGCTATTGAAAAAGCCATCCTGACGTCCGACGTCGGTATTACGCCCAACAATGACGGTCGTGTGATTCGTTTGACGTTCCCGCAGCTGACTGAGGAACGCCGTGTAGAAATCAGCAAGAAAGTAACCAAACTCAGCGAGGACGCTAAGGTTGCAATTCGTAATATTCGCCGCGACGCAAACGATGACTGCAAAAAGCAGAAAAAGGACGGCATTTTGACGGAGGATGAGGAAGCCGCCGGCGAAAAGAGCATTCAGGAATTGACAGATAAGTACATCAAAGACATTGATGCAATTACCGCTAAGAAAAATAAAGAAATTATGGCAATCTGAAAAATGGCGGGTGAAATACCCGCCATTTCATTATTATTTGGAGGGGACATGGGCAAACGAACCGATGCCGGTGCCAATGGGCAGGAACAAACTGAATTGAACGTGCCGCGTCACGTTGCGTTTATTATGGACGGCAACGGGAGATGGGCGCAAAAACGAGGGATGCCGCGTGAGTATGGGCACAAACGGGGCGCGGAGGTTTTCCGGAAGATCGTATCGCATTGTGCCGATATCGGTATTTCTTTCGTTACGGTTTATGCTTTTTCAACGGAGAACTGGAAAAGACCGCAAAATGAAGTGAACGAGCTCATGCACTTGTTGGAAGAATATTTGGAACTGTTTCTGCGTGATTTGGAAAAGAACGATTTATCCATCCGTTTTATCGGTGACGAAGCACCGCTGTCCGAAACGCTGAAAGAAAAAATGCACCGTGTGGCGGAAAAATCGGCCGGACGTTCGCACGTTCTTAACCTGGCGTTAAACTACGGGGGGCGTGATGAAATTGTTCACGCCTGTAAAAAATTGATGAATGAAGGCGTGAAAGACCCAACGGCGGCGGATTTGTCTGCTGCTATGTACACGGCGGGAAGCCCGGACCCGGATTTGATTGTACGTACCGGCGGAGAGCAGCGTTTGTCTAACTTTTTATTATGGCAGGCTGCATATGCGGAGCTCTATTTTACTGACGTCCTGTGGCCGGATTTGACAAACGAAGACGTAGATGAAGCCATCAAATGTTTCAATCAAAGGCACCGCAGATTTGGAGCAGTGTGAGGAAATGAAGATATGAAAACAAGAATTATTACCGGCGTGATTGCTGCAGCTATTTTTGTACCGTTGCTTTTTTTGGCGCCGGCCAACGTCTTGGCCTGGATTTTTGCGGCGATTTCATTTTTGGGTATTTGGGAACTCAGCGGCTGTTGCGGTTTCAGAAAACAACTCCAATATTTATTGCCGATGGCTATTGCTTCACCGGCAGTCATTGTTCTTTCATTTTATGGAAAAAATGCGGATGCGTATCCAATTCTTGCCTGTGTGACGCTTTTCTTGTTTGCAGTTGCCGTGATAGGCGGGGAAAAAGCAGAGATCGGTGACGTATCGGTTTTTATCTTGTTTTCCATTTACGTAACGCTCGGCTTTTTATCAATTGTATCTATAAGGAAGCTTCACGTTGATGACGGTGCGTGGTTGTTTCTGCTGCCTTTTGTCAGTGCGTGGGTCACCGATACGTTTGCCTATTTTACAGGTTATTTTTTCGGAAAGCATAAATTATGTCCGACCGTCAGCCCTAAAAAAACGGTGGAAGGTGCACTGGGCGGTATATTCTTTTGCGGCGGGTTGACCTTGGTATTCGGCGTGATTGTTGCCGCATGTACCGATACTTCACCTCGGTATTTTTCCTTTCTCGCAATCGGATTGGTATTGTCCGTCGTGTCTCAAATCGGCGATTTGATTTTATCAATGGTAAAAAGACGCTACGGTGTGAAGGATTACGGCAAATTGTTGCCCGGACACGGTGGGATTCTTGACAGATTTGACTCTGTTATTGCAACGGCCATCGTATTGAATATTGCCTGCAATTTGATTTCATTTTTCAAATAAGTAGAAAATTGTAAAAGTATGAGTGATTTTGTTGAAAATACGTATAAATTCCCCGAAATGATAGTGTTGGGGTCAACGGGTTCTGTCGGGGAACAAGCGGTTGACGTTGCCGTAAAGCACGGGATTCGCGTCACGGCGTTGTCTGCCAATAAAGACGTGAAAAGAATCGAAGAACAGGCCAGAACTCTATCGGTTACAGCCTGTGCGATGGCAGACGCCGCTGCGGCAGCTGATTTAAAACAACGTCTTGCCGATACCTCAATTCGCGTATACAGCGGTGCGGACGGCATTTGCCAAATGTTGGCTGACGTCAAAAAGCAGGATAGGCAGGTTGTCCAAAATGCGATTATGGGTCGCGCCGGTTTGGAACCGACGTTGACGTCCCTGCAGTTGAAGTATCGTTTGGCTTTAGCCAACAAAGAATCATTGGTGGTTGCCGGTAAACAGGTTATGGCCTGTGCTGCCGAAAACGGAGCCGAAATAGTACCCGTTGACAGTGAACATTCCGCCATTTATCAATGTTTACGCGCAGGAAACAGAAATGAAGTCCAATCCATTTTGCTGACAGCATCCGGCGGACCTTTTTACGGAAAAAAAGCGTGTGAGTTGGAAAACGTAACGGCTGCCGACGCACTGCGTCATCCCACTTGGAAAATGGGGGCAAAGATTACGGTTGACAGTGCCTCTATGATGAACAAGGGGTTTGAAGTGATAGAGGCATCCTATCTTTTTCACGTGCCGGCAGAACAAATACGCGTATTGGTTCACCGCGAAAGCATCGTGCATTCTATGGTTGAATTTACGGATAACGTTGTTATGGCACAGTTGTCTGTCCCGGATATGCGGGAGTGTGTGCAGTATGCCATGACGGACCCGTATCGTGTATCCTCGGTGACACAACGCCTTGATTTGGCTCAAATCGGTAAGTTAACGTTCACAGAACCCGATAACGAGGCATTTCCGTTATTACAGTGTGCCAAATGGGCTATGGGCAGGGGCGGTGCCTATCCTGCCGTTCTCAATGCTGCCAATGAGGTGGCAGTGGACGCATTTTTAAAGGAAAAAATCGGTTTTCGTCGGCTTATGGACGTTGTGATGAATGCGGCACAGGCCGTACCGTCCGACGTCGCTCTGGCTGATGATTTGGACACCATTTTGTCTTGGGATTTGGAGGCTCGCCGTTTGGCAGAATCTATGATTAAAGGAGAATCTCGGTAAACTATGACTATCCGTGCTGTACTGATTACGCTTGTGATTTTCGGGAGTTTGATATTTGTACATGAGTTGGGCCATTTCCTGTTTGCCCGTCTTTTTCACGTGGGCGTTCAGGAATTCGCTATCGGTATGGGACCGAAACTGTTGTCCAAAGTCAGTAAAAAAAGCGGAATTCGTTACAGCCTTCGCTTGCTTCCTATCGGCGGATACGTCAGTATGGAAGGTGAGGACGAAGAGTCACAAGCACCGAATGCTTTTAACAAAAAGCCGGTTTGGCAGCGGTTGCTGGTGGTTTTGGCCGGTCCGTTTACCAACGTGCTGGTTGGGTTTCTTGCCATGATTATTCTTATCCTGGGAACGGGTTATTTGACGTCATCAACAATTGCCGGCTTTTCGGACGGTGCCGTCAGCTGCGCCGACGGCAGCCTGGAACAGGGCGATAAGATTATTAAAGTTGATGGAAAAAGAGTTTTTACCGGAACAGGTCTGCTGTATGCCGTGATGTTTGAAACCGGTGAGGCAGAGAACAGAACGCTGACGTTTGGCGGAACGGCGACCGAAACGGACGGTGTTTTGGGTGTTGACGTGACGGTTATCCGTGACGGTGAAAAAATTACGCTCGAAAACGTACCGTTCAAAACGGAGTCGCAGGAAGGCGTTACAACCTGCGTTGCCGACTTTATCGTATATGCAACGCCGTTAACTTTCTTCGGCGTCATACGCCAATCGTTTTGCGATGCAATGGCGACGGTAAGATTGATTTGGCAGACCCTCGTAAATTTGGTGCGCGGCAGTTACGGGTTATCTGCCGTGTCAGGTCCTGTCGGCGTTACGGAGGCGGTCAGCGCCGTTGATACGCACGATTGGCTGAACGTTTTGTATTTGTTTATTTTAATATCCGTGAATTTAGGCGTTTGCAATTTGATTCCGTTCCCGGCGCTCGACGGCGGACGTATTTTAACACTCTTGATTGAAATGATTATTCGCAAGCCTTTGAATCGTAAAATCGAGGGCCTGATTAATTACGTCGGGCTGATTATTCTTTTTGCCTTGATGATTGTTATCACAGGAAAAGACGTGATTCACTTGATCAAAAAATGAGGTTGGACAAACCATGAGATATAATGATATTCGACGTCAAACAAAACAGGTCACGGTCGGATCCGTAAAAATCGGCAAAGATGCGCCGATTGCGATTCAGTCCATGACCAATACCGATACGCACGCGGTTGAAGAAACGGCGGCGCAAATTAACGCGCTGCAAAGGGCAGGGTGTGATATCGTTCGGTTTACCGTGCCCGATATGGAGGCGGCCAATCTTGTTGAACGGTACAAAATGCTTTGTCCGTCAGTGCCGCTTGTCGCCGATATTCATTTTGATTATCGCTTGGCCATTCGGTGCGCACAGGCCGGTATCGATAAAATACGCATCAATCCGGGCAATATCGGGGAAGACGACCACGTAAAAGAAGTGTGTCGGGTTTGTAAGGAAAAAAACGTACCGATTCGCATCGGTGTGAACAGCGGTTCTCTTGAAAAACACATTCTTGCCAAATACGGAAGTCCCGTTCCGCAGGCGCTGGCGGAAAGCGCATTGTATCACGTTGCACTGCTTGAAAAGAACGATTTTTCCGATATTATTATTTCGGTGAAAGCATCTAACGTGCACGATATGATTTTGGCCAATCAGCTTTTGGCGGAAAAGGTTCCGTATCCGCTCCACTTGGGGGTGACGGAAGCAGGCAGTGAAAAAAACGGTCTTGTCAAGAGTGCTGCAGGTATCGGCGCTTTGTTGGCACAGGGCATCGGCGACACCATTCGTGTTTCGCTGACGGCCGATCCGCTTCGCGAAGCTGCCGCAGCCAAGACTATTTTGCAGGCATTGGAGATGGAAGGACAATGCGGTATGAAAATTGTCAGCTGCCCGACCTGCGGCAGGACAAAAGTGGATTTAATCCCGCTTGTCAAGCAGTTTGAGGACGCAGTCGCATCCGCCGGATTGGATTCATTACCGATTAAAGTGGCATTGATGGGGTGCGTTGTGAACGGACCGGGCGAAGCGCGGGAGGCCGATATCGGAATTGCCGGCGGCAAAGGAGAAGCCGTTTTGTTTAAAAAAGGCGAAATTTGCGGAAAAATCGATGAAAAAGATATCATAAACGTATTAATCCGTGAAATAAAAAGTATGAATAAAGTACAGTAAATCACAGTAGGAGACACGCATGGCCGGACAAAGTCTGCTTGACATATTAAATAAGTATCATCCCGATGCGGATATCGTTGCCGTTCTCAATGCGGCAACGGATATTCATGTCAGAACAAATAAAGAAAATCGGCTTTTGGAAGTGGAAGCCCATTTTCCAAAACCTGTTCCGAAAAACGTATTACATAGAATTGAGTTTGAAGTGAAGCAAACGTACGTGCTGAATTACGTACATATTTTCCCGCATTATGACGTTTGTTTTTTGAATGACGCGTATATCAGCGAAGTGATGGAAGAAACCGAAAATCGCGGTATTGTTGCACGCGGATTCTTTGCCGGGTACCGTTTTACGTTTTCCGGGGATCGGTTAAACGTTGAAGTCCCGATTGCCGACGGCGGCGTGGCATTGATGTGCCATGCCAATACCCCGCAGGTAATGGAAGATATCATTGAAAGCGAGTTCGGCGTCAAGGTTAAAGTGACAATCACGCATTTTGAAACCGATGAATCTGTATACGTGGACCGCAAGCAGCGAATGGAAGAGCAAATATACGGTGAAATGAAGGCTGCTTCCGATCGATTTGACAGAATGCCCGCGCGCGGCTCGGAAGGTTCGGAAGGACGTCATGACGGTGACAGCGGAGAAGAAGAGAAAAATTTGCTGCGTGTTGCTTCCGTATTTTCCGATTTGCCGGAAATGAGCATGGGAGACGGCAAACTGACCATTGGTTTTTATCAGTATGACGTTTCCGCACCGCAGTACCTTATGGGTAACGAATTCCCGATAACACCGATATCGGCGTCTTCCATTACCGCACCGATACGTAATATCGTCATTATCGGTAAGGTATTTGCCTATTTGGCAGAGGAAACCCGTAACGGGGATAAAATGAATATTTCTTTCGGCATCTTTGACGGGAATGCATCTATCAGTGTAAAAAAATACAGTGTAACAAAAGAAGAAGCGGCCGAATTGGGTAATACCATTAAGAACGGCATGTACGTTGCCATGCGCGGATACGCCAAAAAAGAAATGCACAAGGACCGTGTCGACACCGATTTCACCTTCTTTTTTTCCGATATTGCATCTGTAAAAAGACTGGAACGGGTGGATCGCTCCGAAAAGAAACGTGTCGAGCTGCATCTGCATACGCAGCTGTCTTCCATGGACGCGCTGATTCCGCCGGACGTGGTTGTCAAAACCGCACGCAAATGGGGCATGAAGTCCATTGCGTTAACGGACCACGGGAACGTACAGGGGTTCCCGGAAGCGATGATTGAAAAGGAAAAGAAAGACACGGATGACGATAAGGTCAAACTGATTTACGGTATGGAGGCGTATTTCGTTAACGACGAATCCGGCGCCATCAAGGGCGAATATGCCGGCACGTTCAGTGACGAAATGATTGCATTTGATATTGAAACGACCGGTATTTCATTGTTGGAATGCCGTATTACGGAAATCGGTGCCGTCCGTATTGTTGACGGTAAAGTCACAGACAGGTTTGATACTTTCGTCAATCCCGAGTGCCCCATTCCGGCAGAAATCACCGAGTTAACTTCCATAACGGATGAAATGGTTGCCGATGCGCCGAAAACCAAGGAAGCGCTGGAGGCCTTCTTTGCGTTTATCGGAGATAAAGAAGGGGAACAACCGCATTTGATGATTGCCCACAATGCCGATTTTGATATGGGTTTTATCCGTCACTATGCAGAAGAAAACGGTTTGTCGTTTACCAATCCGTACTTAGATACCGTCGCTCTTTCACGTCATATAAATAAGGATTTGAAAAATCACAAGTTGGATACCGTAGCGGAACATTATCATCTCGGTGATTTCCATCATCACAGAGCCTGCGATGACGCAGAAATGCTGGCGTTGATTTTTATTGCGATGACGGACCAATTGTCCAATTCGGAAATCCATGACTTTGCCGATTTAAAGATGGAAATGTCGGAACATGCAGACCCGCTGAAGTTACCGACCTATCACCAAATCCTGCTTGCCAAAAACAAAGTTGGCTTAAAGAATTTGTATCGATTGATTTCCTGCAGTTATCTACAATATTATAAACGCTATCCGCGTATTCCCAAAACGGAATTGGAAAAATATCGCGAGGGGTTGATCATCGGCTCCGCATGTGAGGCGGGTGAAGTTTTCCGCGCTATTTTGGAAGGGCGCTCGGAACGCGAGTTGGAAGAACTGGTGAATTTTTACGATTACCTTGAAATTCAACCGATTGCCAACAACCGTTTTCTGGTGGCCGAGGGCCGCGTCGCCGACGATGAAGGCCTGCGTAACTTGAACCGCAGGATTGTTGCACTCGGTGAAAAATATCACAAACCGGTTGTTGCCACTTGTGATGCGCATTTTTTGAACCCAGAAGACGAAATCAACCGACGCATCCTGTTGGCAGGTATGAAGTTTAAGGACGCCGATAAACCTTGTCCGTTATATTTGCGGACAACGGAGGAAATGCTGGACGAGTTCTCCTACCTGGGGGAAGAAAAGGCGTATGAAGTCGTTGTAGCAAATACCAATTTGATCAGTGATATGATCGAAGAGATTCGTCCTATCCCCAAGGGGAACTATCCGCCGCATTTGGAAGGAGCCGAAGAAGAGCTGCAAAATTTGTGCTGGACGCACGCCAAGGAAATGTACGGTGATCCCGTACCCGAACTGGTTGCCAAACGATTGGATAAGGAATTGACGTCCATTATCAAGAACGGGTTTGCCGTTTTGTATATCATCGCACAAAAACTGGTATTCTTCAGCGAAAGCCAGGGGTATTTGGTCGGTTCACGTGGTTCCGTAGGTTCTTCCTTCGTTGCAACCATGGCCGGCATTTCGGAAGTAAACCCGCTGCCGCCCCATTATTTCTGCAGGAAATGTAAAAAGCAGGAATTCTTCCTAAACGGTGAAGTGGGTTCGGGATTTGACCTACCCGATAAAAATTGCCCGATTTGCGGCCAGAAATACGAACAGGACGGTCACAATATACCGTTTGAAACGTTCTTGGGCTTTAAAGGGGATAAATCACCGGATATTGACTTGAACTTCTCAGGTGAAGTGCAGGGGCGTGTGCATAAATATACCGAGGAATTGTTCGGCGCAGAAAACGTATTCCGTGCCGGTACGCTCGGTACGCTTGCCGATAAAACGGCGTATGGTTTTGTGGCACGCTATTTCGAGGACCGCGGCAAAACGGTTTGTCGTGCCGAAATGGACCGTTTGGTCGGTGATTGTGTCGGTGTTAAAAGAACGACCGGGCAGCATCCCGGCGGCATTATCGTTGTGCCGCGTGAATTTGACGTCTATGATTTCACACCGATTCAGCATCCGGCCGATTCTCCCGATTCCGATATTGTTACCACGCACTTTGCGTTTACGTATCTGCATGATACCATTTTAAAATTGGACGAACTCGGTCATGATGTGCCGACCAAATATAAAATGATTGAACGCTTCAGCAATACGAACGTTATGGAAGTGCCCATGAACGATTTGGACGTATACGAGTTGTTCTTATCCACCAAATCGCTCGGTGTATCACCGGATGATATCGGATGCAACCTCGGCACTATGGGGTTGCCGGAGTTCGGAACACGTTTTGCCATGCGCATGTTGGAAGACGCAAAGCCGCATTCCTTTGCCGACCTTTTGCAGATTTCCGGTCTTTCGCACGGTACGGACGTTTGGACAGGCAATGCACAAGACTTAATTAAAAACAATATTTGTACGATTTCCGAGGTTATCGGATGCCGTGACAACATCATGAACGACCTGATTCGGTTCGGCGTTGAAAACAGTATGGCGTTTAAAATTATGGAAAGCGTTCGTAAAGGTAAGGGCTTGACGCCGGAATGGGAGGATGCCATCAAGGCAAGTTCTGCACCGGACTGGTATATTCCGTCCTGTAAGAAAATCAAGTATATGTTCCCCAAGGCCCATGCGGCCGCCTACGTCATGTCGGCCATTCGACTGGGCTGGTACAAGGTTCATATGCCTGCCGTCTTTTACGGGGCAATTTTGACGGCTGCGCCGGGCGGTTTTGATGCCGAAATCGTTCGCGGGGGGCAAGCAGCCATCAGACAGGCAATAAAGGACATTGAGGAAAAGGACAGAAACGACGTGACGGCGAAGGACGGTTCCATTGTGTCAACGCTGCAGCTGGTCAACGAAGCCATTGCGCGCGGCATTAAATTCCTGCCTGTTGATATCGAAAAATCCGATGCGCACGCATTCGCTCCCGAAAACGGTTCGTTGCGTATGCCGTTCTCGGCACTGCCGGGTTTGGGTGAAAACGCAGCGGAGAACATCATTAAAGCCCGCGTGGAGGATCCATTCTTCTCGGTGGAAGATTTACAAACTCGTGCCAAACTGTCCAAGAGCGTGATTGATATCCTGCGCCGCAACCACGTTCTTGACAATTTCAGTGAAACAAACCAACTTTCTTTCTTCTGATTTTTGATTTACCTCGTCGGGCAGGTGCAAATCCTGCCCGACGATTCTTTTCTATATTCGAATACGTGAAAACGCAGGATATCAAAAATAGTTCTTGAAAGAATTGGTAAAATATGATATAATGTCAAAGTCGCGAAAAGAAAGCGGCAAACATAGGGAAGCGTATCGAAGTGGTCATAACGGCCCTGACTCGAAATCAGGTATACAGCAATGTATCGTGGGTTCGAATCCCACCGCTTCCGCCAAAAAAAGCACTTGCACATGCAGGTGCTTTTTTTCAATGAAGGATGGCTGCGGGCATGGTAGGCCGTTCATTTTGTACGAGTCGTGCCGGCGAAATATTTTGTGTTTTCCCATTGACAAGAAAAAAATCTTTTGCTATAATTACAACATCATATAAACCGTTGAGGAAGAGTAAGTACCTTCACAGGTCGTTTGTCAGAGAGTTGCAGGCGGTGTGATTGCAATCAAATGACGTGAAGCGAATGGACTTCTGAGGGCGAGCGGAAAGGGAACTGTCCCGAGTATGTGAGCCGGAGTAGGGTTCTCCGTAAACAAAAATCGGCGAATGATTGTTCGCACAAAGCGGATACGTTATTATGACGTATCAAGCCGGGTGGTACCGCAGGATAATTCCTGTCCCGGCAATCCCTTATTGGGGATTGCCGGGACAGTTTTTATTTTCATAATAACAAAGGAGAAGCAAAATGAAAAAACTCGTATCTGTACTGCTGCTCATCGTGTTGGCAGCATGTGTCCTCGTTTCCTGTGGAGACAAGGGTGACGCATACGTTGTTGGTATTTGCAATTACGTTGACGATGCGTCCTTAAATCAAATTGTTGATAATATTACTGCACAATTGCAGGTTGTTGCGGCACAAAAGGGCATTTCCATTAAGATTAAGGTTCAAAACTGCCAGGCAGATGCCAACGTGATGAACCAGATTATTGCTAATTTCATCGCTGATGACGTTGACGTGATGATCGGTATTGCTACCCCCGTCGCAATGGCAATGCAGGCAGCAACAGAAGACAATGGGATTCCCGTGGTCTTTGCCGCCGTATCCGATCCGCTTTCCGTCGGGTTGGTAGATTCTTTGGATGCACCCGGACACAATATTACCGGTACGTCCGACTTCTTAAATACCGAGGCCATTTTGCAGTTAATGCTAAGCATTGACGCAAAGCTGGATAAGGTGGTAGGTTTGCTTTATGATATCGGACAGGATTCATCCACGTCCGCCATTGAAGCGGCAAAGGCATTCTTGAACGCACACGGCATTGCCTACGTAGAAAAGAACGGTATCAGCGTGTCTGAAATTCAGCAGGCAGCCAACGAATTGATTGCTGCCGGCGTTGACGCTGTGTTTACCCCCACGGATAACTCTATTATGAAGGCTGAATTATCCATCTACGAGGCTTTTGCCGAAGCAGGCGTTCCTCATTATGCCGGTGCCGATTCTTTCGCACTCAACGGTGCTTTTGTTGGCTACGGCGTAGACTATGCCAACCTCGGTGTGGAAACCGCCAATATGGTTGCGGAAATTCTGTTTGATAAGAAATCGCCCGCTGCAATGCCTGTTAAGACCTTTGATAACGGTACTGCCACGGTGAACACTGACATCTGTGCCGCACTTGGCTATGATTATAATGCCGTAGAGGCTGCTTTTGCGCCTTACTGCACGAAAGTGGTTACGATTATTACGGCCGAATCTTTTGACGATATTCAGTAATAAAAGAGGAAAGACTTCATGTCATCCATATTGATTCCTTTGCAAACCGCACTGGAGTTGGGACTTATCACTTCATTGACGGTTTTGGCATTATTCTTGAGTTATTCCATGCTCAACGTATGCGATCTATCTACCGACGGCTGCTTTACGCTGGGAGCCGCAATCGGTGCTGTAGTGGCATTGAGCGGTCACCCGTATCTGTCCCTTCTGGCAGCGGTTGCTGCCGGTATGGCATCCGGTTTTATCGTTGCATTCCTGCAGACGAAACTCGGCATCAACAGCCTGCTGGCGGGCATTATCGTGAACACGGCGCTATATTCGGTGAATATTGCCGTCATGGGACAGTCGTCCGTCGTCAATTTGAATAAGAACAGAACCGTCTTTACAGACGTAAAGGATTTATTGGCAGGAACGTTTTTAGGTGACTATTATAAGATGATTGTCGCAGCTGTGGCCGCTGCACTTGTGGCTGTCTTTTTGGTCTTTTTCCTAAAGACGAAGCTCGGCCTTGCGATTCGTGCCACCGGCAATAATCAGGATATGGTGCGATCTTCTTCCATCAACCCCACTGTTACAACAATTATCGGGTTATGCGTAGCCAATGCATTTACGGCTTTGTCCGGCTGCTTACTGGCACAGTCACAAAAATCGGCGAATATTGATATCGGTACCGGTATGGTAACGGTTGCACTGGCGTCACTGTTAATCGGTCACGTCTTTTTGGGAAAGAGACGCATTTCATTGCGTGTTTGCGGAATGATTTTGGGTGCTTTTATTTTCCGTTTGGTGTATACGGTGGCACTTCGTTTTGATATGCCGGCGTTCTTACTTAAACTCGTATCGGCCATCGTCGTTCTGTTGGCACTGTCCGTTCCGTATCTGAAGGAACAATATCCGCAATGGAAACGGAAATGGACTTGCCGGAAAGGAAGTGTATAAGCGATGCTTACGATGACTTCTGTTTCAAAAACGTTTAACAGCGGTACTCCTGATGAGAAAAAGGCACTGGTTAATCTTTCGCTTGACGTAAAAGACGGCGATTTCATTTCCATTATCGGTGCAAACGGTGCAGGAAAATCGACGTTATTTAACGCCATTTGCGGGTCTTTTTTGACGGATACAGGTTCCATTACGTTGGACGGCGAAGATATCACGATGCAGCCCGAATATAAACGTGCCAAGAAAATCGGCCGTTTGTTTCAGGATCCTATGCGCGGTACTGCCCCCGGTATGACTGTTGAAGAAAATTTATCATTGGCCTGCGGTCATGGCGGCTGGCTCAGCCCGGTATCAAACGCGGATAAAGACGCATTCAGAGAACACGTTGCGCAACTTGGGATGAACTTGGAGAACAGAATGAGCCAACCGGTCGGGTTACTGTCCGGTGGTCAGCGGCAGGCATTGACGCTGATTATGGCAACCATCAATCCCCCCAAATTGTTGCTTTTGGATGAACATACAGCTGCACTGGACCCCGGCACTGCCGAAAAAGTAATGACCATCACGCACGATATCGTCAAAACGAACAAGCTGACCTGTATGATGATTACGCACAATATGCAGGCGGCGCTTGAAAGCGGCACGAGAACGATTATGATGCATCAGGGGCAAATTATTATGGACGTTGAGGGCAGCGAAAGAAAAGCGCTCACAGTTCCCGATTTAATTAATTTGTTCCGTGAACAGTCCGGTAAGGCATTGGATAATGACAGAATGCTTTTAATATAAAACAAAAAACGGCTCGAAATCGAGCCGTTTTTTCTATGTTTACAGTTATTTGTTTACAAATGCTCTGATTCGCTCCATGGCTTCCGTCAGTTTATCCATGCCGGTTGCGTAGGAACATCTGATGTGGTACGTGCCGCAAGCACCGAATGCCGAACCGGGTACAACGGCTACTTCTTTTTCATTCAATAACTTTGTGGCAAATTCATCACCCGTCATGCCGGTTGATTTGACGGAGGGGAATACGTAAAAGGCACCTTGGGGTTCAAAACAAGACAGCCCCATTTCGTTGAAACTGTTAACAACGAAGCGGCGACGCTTGTTATATTCGTTTCGCATTTCATCCACTACGGCAAAATTCTCTTCAAAACCGGATTGTAAAGCGTACAGCGCGGCATACTGGCTTACGGTCGGAGCGCACATAATACCGTATTGATGTATTTTTAAAATGGCATTGTCAATTTCTGCAGGTGCACACACGTAACCGATACGCCAACCGGTCATAGCAAAAGCCTTGGAAAAGCCGTTGATGATAACGGTTCTTTCAGCCAAACCGGGCAGGGATGCAATTGAAAAATGTTTGGCACCATAGGTAAGTTCGGCATAGATCTCATCCGAAATGACCAGCAGGTCATACTTTTCAATAACCGGTACAATGGCCTGCAGTTGTTCTTTTGTCATAATACCGCCGGTGGGGTTATTCGGGTAAGCTAAAATCAGCGCTTTGGTTTTGGGGGTGATGGCTTTCTCAAGCGCTTCGGGGGTTAAAATAAATCCGTTTTCTGCGGTGCACGAAACGCAAACCGGAACACCGTCACTCAAGATAACGCAGGGAGAATAGGAGACGTAAGCAGGGTCGGGAATCAGAATTTCATCGCCCGGCTCACAAATGGCGCGCAGCGTCAGGTCGATTGCTTCGGAGGCGCCGATGGTAACAATGGTTCTGTTTGCAGGGCAATCCAACCCGAACCGAACGTTCAAGTAACGCGAAATGTTTTCACGCAATTCGGGAAGACCGCGGTTGCCGGTGTACTGTGTGCGGCCTTTTTGAACGGAACGCACGGCAGCATTGCGGATGTCCCATGGGGTAATAAAATCGGGCTCGCCGACACCCAAAGAAATGGCATTCTTTTTTTCATAAACAATGTCGAAAAATTTTCGAATGCCGCTCGGCTGGATGACAGAAGCTCTGGTATTGACAAACGATCTCATGGTTGAATGAATAACCTCATGTTTTCTTCCTGTTTTTTGGTCATTGTTCCTTCAATTTTGTATTTTTTCAAAATGAAGTGTGTTGCGGTGGACAGCACG
This sequence comes from Clostridiales bacterium UBA1770, assembly GCA_002315325.1. Lineage (GTDB taxonomy): Bacteria > Bacillota > Clostridia > Oscillospirales > CAG-272 > UBA1770. The sequence continues at coordinate 8,782 of DCGU01000090.1, read as the reverse complement.
CAGTCAAAAGTGGAGATTTTTTCGGAAACGAAACGGGAAATGGAGCGCAGTGATTTTCCCTCAACGAATACGGCAAGGTCGTATGCGCCGGACATCAGATATACGCCTTTCACTTCTTTGTTTTCTGCAACCTGTTCTGCAAGGCCGTCAAATCCCTGGCCCTTTTGCGGGCTGACTTTGACTTCAATCAGCGCTTCAACGATTTCATCTTCCATCAATTCGGGATTAGTGATGGTTGTGTAACGAACGATGATACCGGAATCTTCCATTTCCGTAATCTTCTTGGAAATAGTTTCTTCGGTTTCACCTAACATAACGGCTATCTTTGCCGCGGCACATCTGCCGTCTTCTTTTAAAACGTCCAGAATATCTTTTTCAAGCTTATCCATAGTGTACTCCTTAATCAATATAATATTATTATTGTATACAAATCCTATCGACTGTCAAGTGGCAAATAATAAATTTAACATATCAGTAAGAGTTTGCCGAAAAATCAGTTTTAATTTTGTTTAAAATATCCATGTCGGCCGGACAAAATGAATACCTATCGATTTCATTCGGCGTAATCCATCTTAAATCTGCATGTTCCAGTAATTTCGGCGGCCCCTGCACAATCCTGGCGTGATATACGCACAGGCGAATGGTGATATCCGGATATTCGTGGGTAACTTCGCAAAATAACGAACCGACCTCAATTTGTACGTCCAGTTCCTCACGGCACTCCCGTTCCAATGCAGCCTGCGGCGTTTCGCCCTTCTCGACTTTTCCGCCGACAAATTCCCACAACAGGGCACGCGCTTTCGTTGCCGGTCGTTGACAAATCATAAATTTGTTTTGATCATGAAATAAGGCGGCGACCACGTCCGTCATATCGGTTACCTCTCGTCTTTATTGAAAATAGTGTACGGCAGCCTTTAAGTCATCCTCGGTCATGCCGCTGCAAAATGCCCACGTTTTTTCCTCGCAATCACACAATACGTCTGCATAGATGCGTCCGTCGAGGAAGGCAGAACGGATGACAAACGCATTGTCGGTATCATTTTCGTTGCAGTCAAACAATACGTCGCCTTTTCTTTTCAGAACGGAATACGATTGGGCCGTAAATAGGGCACCGTCATTGCCGCATACGGTTATTCTTTCGGTCGCATTGACTTGATAGAAATGCGATTGCGTAACGGAAAGGCCGAAAAATCCCGCTGCACGTGCGGCTGCTTTTGTGAAGAATAATAAACCACCCTGTTTTGTAACCTGTTTGAGAGCGTAATCAAGGCGGTGGGGAAGTTCATTCTGCGCATCGATCGGCACGTCGCCGTGAATCAGCACGACGTTGGCGTGTAAAACGGCAGCGGAAACGGCATTGACGGAATCGGCGTCATCCGTCTTGACCGTATAGGTGCGAACGATGGCTCCGACGTCCTGTAAGACGTGAATTTCACGTCTGTTGTCTTCCGCCCCCGGAAAATTCAGGATGACTGCAAGGGGATTTTTCACAAAGACGTCCGATTGCTTTTTTACGGGAGGGACAACAGCGGCGGGAACCTCATTTTGTTGAATGATTCCGACGTGAGAAAAGTCTTTCGACCATTGGACAGAATCACTGCACTGCAGGAGGAGACCTGTTACGCAGTTTTCCGTTGCGGCGCGGTCATCAATATAATCGAGTGATACGTTATGTTTGGCGGTAACTTCCTTTACAGCGGTTGCGGTGACGGGAACCGCGGAACAGACGTGTCCGTTTTGAATTTCCTGCGCCAATAAACGTAATGATTGCCGCAAAGAGGCATAAGGAATCGTCTCTTCTTGCAGAATATTCAAATTTAGGAAAAAAAGATGAGACTGCACGGGGAGAATTGCGTCGCTGATTTTGTTGTTGCAAATACCATAGGCAAACAGTGCCGCCTGCGTCGAGTCGGTTTCTGTATACGCGGCGTCATCAAACGGCAGGAGCAGTTCCTGCGAAGCACGATATAAACCGAGCAAATAACCGATGGCGGACGCATTGGTCTCATCGTTCCCGTTGACGGTTGGTAATGAAAGACTCATTCGCATGGAATCTTTGCGGATGCCTGCTGCCGCCGCTGCAAATGCGGATAGAACGGCGTCCTTGATACCGGCGCGATAGCTCAAGTCTTTATCGGAACGTTCCGTTTTTTGACAGACGATATTTTTCGGTATCGGCAAAATGCAGCTGGCGTTGACGTCGTTGTTTTGTATGGCAACAGGGAACTGCGCCGAAACCGTTACTTCGCCCGATTGCAGTGAATAATGACGTTTATACGTGGTACATAGCTTTTGAATGGAAGCAGTGTGCAAAGCATAATTTCTGTTCCCGAAATGCAGGGCACATTTATCGCCGTCCGTTATGCTGCCGATGACAGCGGCACCGGAAATGGCGCTTAACAACGCAGAAGTTTTTTCAGGGGCAACAAAGCATAGTACGTTCCCGCTTTTTCCCAAAAGAACGTTCGCTATTTTGTCGGTAGGCAGTAAGGCACTTTTGTCAAAAGAAAGGGAAAATGAGCGATTCTCACGTGCCAAAACGCCCAGAATGCCGTCTTTCCCAATAACGCGAACAACGGCCGACGATGCCCTGACAGGCTCTGCCCAAAACGTCGTACAATCGCTTGCTGCATACGGCAGTAAAATAACGTTGTATCCGCTTTTGATTGGCTGCGGCTGTATTTTTTCCGCAGACACGGCAATGGCGTTCGCGTGTTCTTCATGAAGCATGACTTGTTCACAACGGGCGGGAAACAGGGCAGCCGATTGACCGAGTGCGGCAGAAAGCACGTGGATGCCTTGTGTCTTCCCGGTACGCAGCAAATCCTTGGTTCCTATGGTTAATACGTTTTGGGGAAACAATCGGACGCCCCAACGAAGGACGGCGGCTTTGGCCAATACGTCATTCCATACGGCTGCGATTTCATCGGAATCTGTTTCCAGCTCGTGAATCCACCCATAGGCGGGGTTGGCAGACCGAAGACAAAACCAAGCGTCCCAAAGCTGTAATTCTTCATCGGTAGGGGCGCGTTTTTCGGCGTCAAACACGTCTGCTAAATACGACAATGCACGAACCGATGACGAAAGACACAATTCGTCTTTGACAGAGGATGACGGGGCGGTTATTCGTTCTTTGAATTTACTGATGACAGTCGGAACGAAAAAGGCGGGATTATTCTGTTCTGATGGCAGCGGACTTTGGCTCATTGTCACATAATTCTCCTATGAGGTAGTCTTTGGTAAAGTCTGTGATACGGACGATGCGGCATTGATTATGTAAATCGGTATTTTCTGCAGGGACCTGAACTTCAATAAAGGAGTCGGTATGCCCGGAAAATCCAATCGGCGTTTTTGATTCAAATAAGACTTCTGTTGTTTGCCCGATGCGGCTTTCAAATATACGTTTTCTTGCTTCTGCAGCAAGTGCAGACAGTGCCGAAACACGACGATGCTTTTCTTCCTGCGGAACTTGATTCGGCAATTCGGCTGCAACGGTACCGGCACGTTTTGAATAAGGAAATACGTGTACCATCAAGAAACCTATTTTTGTTACAAAATCTTTTGTTTCTTCGAAATCGGCCTCGGTTTCTCCCGGAAAGCCGACAATGACGTCTGTCGTAAATAAAACACCCGGGATTTTGTCTGTCAGCCTTTGAAAAGCGCGAAATGCCATTTCACGATTATATTTGCGTTTCATGGAAGCTAAGACTTTGTCACTTCCGCTTTGCAGGGAAAGATGAAAATGCGGCGTCAGTGTATGCAGCCCGGCAACGGTTTGCGCAAATTCTTCCGTGACGGAAGACGGGTCGAGTGACCCGAGACGCATGCGTTCAAGCCCCGGTATTGTATCCAGCCTGCACAGCAAGTCGCACAGACGAAGCCCGCCGATGTCTTTGCCCCAGGAACCGGTTTCTATGCCCGTCAGTACGATTTCACGATAGCCGGCAGCGACCAATGCGGATACTTCATGAACGACGTCCTGCGGCATTTTTGAACGGATAGGCCCTCTGGCCCCCGGAATGGCACAGTACGAACATTTGTTTTCACATCCGTCTTCAATTTTGACGTAGGCACGCGTGCGTTCCGAACGTTTGATTATCATTGGCTCAAAGGGGAGTTTTTCAAAAGCACCGACGTGGATGTCCGGACGTTCATTTTTTTGGCCCAGTGCAAACAAGGCGTCAATTGCATCGACGATCTGCATTTTTTGCGTGTTCCCGCAGATATAATCTACGCCGGGAATGGCCGCAATTGCCTTGGCGTTGTTTTGCGCCTGGCACCCGGTGACAAGAATAAAAGCGTTCGGGTTGACGGACAGCAGGCGACGAATCATTTGTCTGCCTTTGCGGTCGGCTTCAGACGTAACGGTGCAGGTGTTGATAACGTAAGCGTCACACGATTTCTCCGCGTCGGCTTCAACCGTATCGTATCCCTTTTGTTGCAAAACCTCGGCAATGGCTTCTGATTCGTATTGATTCACTTTGCATCCCAGCGTCAATATGCCGACGGTTCTATTCTTTGTACTCATACAGTCCTCAAAACAATAATAAAATAGTATTATTATTTTATCACAGTGACTCAAATATGTAAACTGTTAAACCAAAAAATGGAATACCCTTGCAAAACGAAGAAATCCGTTGTATAATAATCACGAATAAAAAAATAAAAGGAGCAATTGCCATGAGTGAGTTGCACATTATTAATCATCCCCTGATCACGCATAAGCTTTCTATTATGCGTAACCGCAAAACCGGTTCCAAAGATTTCCGCGAGCTTTTAAACGAGATCGCAATGCTGATGGGATACGAGTTGACCCGCGATCTTCCCCTGGAAGACGTCCAGATTGAAACTCCCATTACGAAAATGACTGCGAAAATGGTGGCCGGTAAAAAATTGGCCATTGTTCCGATTCTTCGTGCCGGCCTCGGTATGGTGGACGGCTTGCAGAGTCTTGTTCCCGTTGCTAAAGTAGGCCACATCGGTCTTTATCGTGACCCCGAAACCCATAAGCCGGTTGAATACTATTGCAAGCTGCCGGCAGATATTGAAGAAAGAATTGTTATTTTGGTTGACCCGATGTTGGCAACCGGCGGTTCTGCAGTCGATGCTTTGACCAAACTGAAAGACCATGGCTGCAAGCACATTCGCTTTATGTGCTTGGTTGCCGCACCCGAGGGTGTTGCCGCTGTCCAGGCTGCACATCCGGACGTTGATATTTTCGCCGCAGCATTGGACGACCATCTCAACGAGCATGCTTATATTGTCCCCGGCCTCGGTGATGCCGGCGACCGTATTTTCGGCACAATGTAATGAAAACACGCAGGGGTACTTCTTGGGAGCACCCCTGCATTTTTGAAGTGAGACTTTGATGAAATGAGAGAGATAACCGTACAAAAAAACGACGCCGGGCAAAGGTTGGATAAATTTTTGACGAAGGCAGTCAAGGGGCTGCCTTTGTCACTGATGTATAAATTTATCAGAATCAAAAAGATTAAAGTCAATCGTGCCAGAACCGATCAAAAGTATATGCTGCAGCAGGGTGACGTCATTCAATTATTTATAAAAGATGAATTCTTTGACGTGCCTGCCAAAGACAAATCGGCCCTGCACAGTATTGTCCCCAAACTGGATATTGTGTATGAAGACGATAATATCATTTTGTGTAATAAGCGCCCCGGCGTTTTGGTACATGAAGATAAGGGGGCCGGAGAGAATACGCTGATTATGCATATCCAGGCATATTTGGCGGCCAAGGGCGAATATAACCCCGAGGAAGAACAATCCTTTTCACCGGCACTTTGCAACCGTATTGACCGAAATACGGGCGGCATTGTCATTGCCGCCAAAAATGCAGAGGCCCTACGGGAAATGAATCAGAAAATCAAGGACGACGAAATATCAAAGTTTTATTTCTGCATTGCGCACGGTACGTTTGAAAAGAGACAAGATACTTTGCACGGCTGGCTGCGCAAGGACGCAGCAACGAACACCGTGCGCGTCTTTGATAAAAAAACGGAAAATGCAAAGGAAATCATCACAAAATACCGTGTTTTAAAAACTTCTCACGATTTATCCTTGCTGGAAGTGGAATTGGTTACAGGCCGAACGCATCAAATCAGAGCCCACCTGTCCCATATCGGGCATCCGCTGCTGGGGGACGGAAAATACGGTGTGAATCGTGATGACAAAAAGGACGGGTACAAGTACCAGGCGCTGTATGCGTACAAACTCGTTTTTTCATTTGCCAATACAGACGGCCCCTTAGGGTATTTGAAAGATAAAGTCGTCAAACTCAATCCCGACGATATTTGGTTTTATAAAGAATTCGGCAACAAATCATAATGTGAGGTGCAAAAAGATGGGACAGTTGAAAATTCCGCAGTTTCCGATAGACCTAACCGTTTCCGATTTATATGAAGTGTACGTAAACGGTATGCCGATGCCGGTAATGCCGGCACGCGTGTCCGCTTTGCCGTTTAATATTTGGTGGGTGGGACATCAGCGTCCGCTTGACCAAACGGAAATGGCGGCTTTTATTTCTTTTGAGGCAGACGGGCCCGTTACGTTGACAGTTGTGCCCAAGTGCAAAAAAATGACGACGGCATCGGATATTCGTATTCGGCCGTTGTCAAAATCGATTTTGCCCGTTGCACAGAACGAAAGCGTTTCTTTTGAACTGCAGCAGTTCGGTGCATACACGTTTGAAGTGGACGGATTCGCGCAGGCACTGCATATTTTCTTTAACCCCCTGCGTGATTTTAAGCCCGCACAGGGGCACACGGTTCTGCATTACGGCCCCGGTGTGCATCACGTCGGCAACGTTGAAATTGACAGCCACACGACGGTCATCGTGGATGCCGGCGCCGTTGTTTACGGATCCATAACGGCAATAGGTGCGGAAGACGTCCAAATCCTCGGTTACGGTATTATTGACGGCAGTGAGGAAGAACGTGTGACCGAAGATTGTCTGCTGCCGTATTATCCGGACAGCAATCGGAAATCGGTTTTAAAGGAAATGATACGCCGGGACAAAGCGGAGTACAGAGCGTATATGAAAAAACAGCGCGATTTGTTCGGCTGTATTAAACTTTACGCTTGTACCAACGTACACGTGGAGGGCGTCATTATGCGTGACAGCGCCACGTTTGCCCTACTTCCCGCCGGTTGTGATAATTTGATGATCGATAACGTGAAAACCATCGGCATGTGGCGTTATAATTCTGACGGTATCGATTTGTTCAATTGCCGCAACGTTATCATTCAAAACAGTTTTCTGCGCGATTTCGACGACTGTATCGTTATCAAAGGCTACGAGGGCTGGGATGCGGAAAACAATGAAAATATCCTCGTACAGGGATGCGTTGTTTGGTGCGATTGGGGCAGGGCACTTGAATTCGGTGCCGAAACCAATGCAGACGAATATCGTAATATTATTATGCGTGATTGCGACGTCATCCACGGTTCCGCCGTTATGATTGACCTCCAAACGCACAACCGTGCGGAGATTCATCACTGCTTGTATGAAGATATTCGTGCGGAAATAAATATCAATTGCCCGAACAATTACAAATGACGGATGACGTTGTTTATACCGGTGTGCCGAATTCACGCCAGCCGCAGCTGATTTCCATCCCCATCGTGAATGACGATTTGTATTGTGTTAAAAATGGACACGGTAACGTGCATGACGTCGTCTTTAAAAATATCTATATCTATAAAGACGATGAAGTTGAACTGCCGGAAATTTATCTCGGCGGCATTAAAAACGTTGCGGGGGTTTCCGATATTACCGTGGCAACCATTACCGTAAACGGTGAAGTTATTGAGTATCCTGCCGACAAAATAGCAGTTTATGAAGAGGTACACAACGTTAGCTTCAGGTAATCGTTCCATTACCGGTTTTATTTGTTCGATTTTTTGACCAATTTATTGATAAAAGTATTTATAAAAGATTGAATGACCGGTTTCCGCAAAAGACAAATCGGCTTATGACAAACCCATATCGGTGATTGGCTCCCCCCCGGTGTAATGATTCTGTTTCAATAATGTACATTATTAAAAAAACAAAAGGAGTTATCGGCATAATGAATTATCGGCTGCCGGGGATGATTCAACGAGCCGGAATAAGAATGGAAAAACCAACGCTGCGTTTTCATAATAACGGACACTTCCGCATTTTAGAAGTGTCGGATTTCCATGCCGGTCCCAATTGCAATCCAAAGCTTACAAAGGGATTGGACGTTTTGATCGAAACAACGAAGCCGGATTTTATCATGATTGCCGGGGACCAATGCTTGGCGCAAACCGATGTTTGTGAAGCACGAGCATATTTTTCAAACATAATAGAGCCGATTATCCGCAGGAATATCCCATTTGGAACCATTTTCGGCAATCATGACCGAGAATTCCCCATGCCGTTGGAAGACCAAATGAAAGTGTTTGAAGGGATACCGGGGTGCATGTCGGAAGCCGGCCCGTCGGATATTCACGGCATAGGAAACTATTTTATACCGATTCTTTCTTCAAGGGATGATTCTCCCGCCTATTGCATTTGGGCAATGGACTCCAACCGATATATAAACGATTATTCGGAGTTGTTCGGAACAAGGCAAAAGTTTGAAAAGAAAGATTACGTTTTGCCTGTTCATTGGAACGAGGGGGAAAACGGTGCTACCGTGCTGTTCAATCAGGTGCAGTGGTACTATAACAATTCTGTTGCTTTGGAAAACCGATAACCGCACTCGTTAGCACACCAACTTACGAAGCAAGCACACCATTCAAC
>DCGU01000043.1 GCA_002315325.1 Clostridiales bacterium UBA1770 | reverse complement strand
TGAATGCACCGGGGTCACCTTCGTCGGCGTTGCAGCAAACGTACTTCTTGCCGGCAGGCTGGTTAGCGGCAAACTGCCACTTGGTACCCGTGGGGAAGCCTGCGCCGCCGCGGCCGCGCAAACCGGACTTGGAGATGATATCAATAACGTCCTGAGGCTTCAGCTCGGTCAAACATTTACCGAGAGCCTGGTAACCGTCAACACCGATGTATTCATCGATATTTTCGGGGTTGATAACACCGCAGTTACGCAGAGCAACACGATGCTGATGTTTGTAGAACGTCGTTTCGCTCAAAGAGGAAATGGTGTTGTCTTCCTTTTTGGTTTCATCATAAACCAAACGGTTTACAACACGACCCTTGAGCAGATGCTCGTTGACGATTTCGGGAACGTCGTCTACGGTAACTTTGGAGTAGAATACGCCTTCCGGGTAAACGATCATAATCGGACCCAGAGCGCAAAGACCGAAGCAACCGGTTTGTACGACCTGAACTTCGTCCTGCAGGCCGACTTTGGCGATTTCTTCAATCATTTTTTCGCGGATCAGCGGGCTGTGCGAAGAAGAACAGCCGGTACCGCCGCAAATCAAAACATGAGAACGAACCATGTCTATTGTGCTCCTTTCAATTGAATCAGAGTTTGGATGTATTGATTGTGTATTCGGTTACGGGTTTGCCGCCTTTAACGTGCTGTTCCATGACCTTTGCAACCTTATCGGGGGTCATCTTGACGTAGGTTACTTTCTCCTGTCCGGGAATGAGCACTTCAACAACGGGCTCATACTGGCAAATGCCGATGCAGCCGGTCTGCGTAACCATAACGGAATCGGACAGACCGTCCTTTTCAACCTGCTCCACAAAAGCGTTCAGGACGGGGCGGGCGCCGGCGGCAATACCGCAGGTGGCCATACCGACAACGACACGGGTTGTGGCAGAGTTTTCACGAATAGTCACTTTGTTTTTCATGCTGTCACGAAGAGCGGTGAGTTCTGCTAAACTTTTCATAGTGGTATATCCTTTCTTTTTTTATTTTCGAATTAAGATTGAGATTCGCACGCGGCATAGGCCTCTTCCAGATACTCGCGTATCCAGGTAAGCACTTCCGGTACGTTAAGGGGCACTTCATCCCCGAGCGTTTGCCGTATCTCCGCCGTATCCAGCGTCACTTCCCCGCCCGGCATCGTATGCCGAAACAGGAAATCAACGTCGGGGGAACCTTGGATTAACGTACAAATCGTTGCATTTATATCGCCGAGCGGAACGAAGTCAATGTGATTTTTAAAGAAGGTTGCCGTAATCACGGTGCCGCAGGGGGCATCGGGAAATTCTGCCTTAGAGCTTGACTGCAGCGTTACGCTGCCGCCGGTCTGCTCCGCAGCCAATTTCAGAAACGGGATACCGAGTCCCACCTTGCGCGTCGTGCGTGAAGTGGAAAACGGGTCAACCACCTTTTCCAGGAAACTCTGCGTCATACCGCAGCCGTTATCGGTCACAGTGAACGAAAACCGTTCGCCGTCATCGGTCAGCACAATTTCAATGCGCGTTGCACCGGCATGCACGGAGTTTTCAACAATATCCAATATATTCAAAGAGAGTTCTTTCATTCGTCCGTCGTTCCTTTCAGGTACTGCACAAATAACGTGCGGACACGCGCGGAGGAATAAGACTCGTCGTCAACGTCCAAATCCACGTAATGATTGGGTTCAGCCACGTCCCACAAATAATGAGCGTCAGAACCGAAAATCACTTTTTTATCAAATAATTTGTATTTTTCCGTATATTCCGCAACTTTTTCTGTACTGCGGAATTCCACGCAGGGGAAATGGGGATTCGCCGGCATATCACCGAGAACGGCAATAATACCGTTTGCTTCCCTGTCAATATGCGCAGGATATGCCACACCCCCGAATGCGTTGCAAAGCGCCGTCCCTTCTTCCAGGGAAAGCAGCGTTGCATTCGGCAAAAGATTTTCTTCCGTTCGGATCAAAACGTCGTTTTCATCCAAAACGAATTGATTGCCGAATACTTTCACTTTATTGGCAATCGGCACACGAGCGGCATTCACGGCTTCGCCGAAGGAAAGCGCACTCGAAAGATTATCAAACAAACAAACCAAATGAACGTCTTCCGCTGTTGTCAGTTCCATGCCGGGGATGCCGACAATTCCCTGCTTTTTGCAGGCTGCCAAAAAAGCGGGACAGTTGGCCGTTGAATTATGGTCGGTTAACGCCATAATCTGAAGGCCGTTCACCGTGCCCATCCCCGCAATATTATTCGGCGTCATATCATCGTCGCCGCAGGGGGACAGACAGGAATGCAAATGCACGTCATAATAGAAGCGCATCATAGTATCATAATATGGAAGCGATTTTGGCGCAAACGTGATAGGCACTATCGGAAGAAAGAGCGATATTAATTCCCTTTTCCTGTGCGCGTGCAATAACGTCACCGTCGGGGCGGCTGTCATCACAAAGAATGACAAGCGGCAATTCCTGCAGCGAAGCAACGGCAACAACGTTCACGTTGGTCATAATGGTTACCCAAGCCTGACCGGCTTGGCTGCGTCCCATGACCCAGCTGAGCAAATCGCCGACGTAAGCGTCGGTTATTTCAGCCTCCGGTTCCGGTAAACAAAGCGTTTCCAAACCGAGCTTATCAATCATATCTTTGGCAGTCATCATTGTTTAGCCTCCGCATCCCACATGCAGCAGTTTTCCCGTTTTGACAATCCGCGCACCACGTCTGCAGCAAATGCAGCACAGGTGGGGGAACCGCAGGAACCGCAATCCAAACCGGGCAATTCTTTACGGAGTTTTTCTATATCGCTCATCAGTGAAATGGCAAGCGATCTATCATTTGTCAAGGCACTGACAGGACTGTATTCCAGCCCCTTTTGTACCATATATTCTTCGGGAATATCCGTTGTCTGCACATCTTCTTCTGCCGTATGCCGAGAAATAGGGAGAAAACGGCGAAGCGTGCGCATTCTGGCGTGTGCGATAAAAGGATTTACCACTGTCATGCATCCGCCGACACATCCAACCGTGCAGGCGTTCAACTCAATGAAATCAACGTCATCAAGCGAGCCGTTATCAATTTCCTCCAGGACGCGGACACAGTTATCAATGCCGTCGGCAGACAAATAGTCATCTGACAAAACAGCCGTGGCTTCACCGCCGACGGCGGCCCAGCCGATGCCGATGCGGCCGCTGCGTGACAGCGGCAGAGGCATTTTATCCTGCTTCATCACGCCGAGCAGCTCGACGTAAATATCCCGCATGGAAAAAACCATATCGATACCGCAGGAAGGATTGGCTTTAACAAAGCTCGCCTTGGCGGCACAGGGGGAAATAAAGCAAACGCAAATATCTTTCTCCGAAAGTTCCGGATTCTTTTCCAGCGCACGTTTGCGGGCACGTTTGGCAGCCACTTCCAGGGGGGAAGCAATCGGCAGCACGTTATCGCACAAATAGGGATACCGCAGCGAAATCAAGCGCGTAATAACGGGACAGGCGGATGAAATGACCGGTTTTTGAATACCGGGCCGTTTCATATAACGGCGGGTGTATTCGGAAACCAATTCCGCAGCGCGGGAAACCTCGTACACGTCGTTAAACCCGATATCCAACAGTCCCTGCAGGACGATATCCACGTCCTCCAGATTATCAAACTGGGCATATAACGACGGTGCGGGGAGCGCAATCGTATATTTATCTTTGGGAAGAGAGGAGAACTTTTCATTGGTCACGTGCTTTGCCTTTTGCGGGCAAATCTGAATACACATACCGCAGTCAATACAACGGCTTGCGTTAATCACAGCATGCCCGTCGCGAATGCGTATAGCTTCCGTCGGGCAACGACGCAGGCAATGCGTACAGCCGATACATTTCTCTTCTTCCAAGGAAACAGAATGACGATAATCAGCCATGGCTGCGTTCTCCTTTCCCAAAAATCAATATGCGAAAGTTAGTATCAAATTATTAAAGATTGACCGTCATCGTGATGGTGGTTCCTACACCGAGTTCGGTGGAGATATCCATCGTATCCGTATAACGTTTCATATTCGGGAGACCCATTCCCGCCCCGAAACCAAGATTGCGAATGGTGTCGGAAGCAGTGGAATATCCTTCTTTCATAGCCAACTCAACGTCGGGAATGCCGGGGCCGTGGTCCTCCAAAACGATTTTTATGCAGGATGCGTCGATTGTTACGGTAGCCTTGCCGCCGTTCGCATGAATCACCATATTGATTTCACCCTCGTACATGGCGATGGAAACGCGGCGAATGATATCGGGCGGCAACCCGAGCCAACGCAGTTTTTTCTTGACGGCTACGGAAGCCTCACCTGCAGTGGTGAAATTTTCACCGTCAACCGAGTATTCCAAAACAAGCGGTTCACTCATGGCAGGACTCCTTTCCGCACTGCGTCATGACTTACACAGAACGCAAGCCGTTCTGATACAGAATGCCGCAAGCTTCAAACATTCTTTTTTCGGTGGACATCAGTACGATGGTACCCTCTTCGGCCAACTCAATCATTTCCTGCGTAGGTTTTTTTGCACGGACAAAGACGATACAACGCATATCCATCATTTCTGCGGTACGAATCACCTGCGCGTTGACAAGCCCGGTCATTAAAACGGCCTGGTGCTTCACGTACGCCAGCACGTCACTCATCATATCACTGCCGCAGGCAGTGTGTACTTCGTTTTGCAGCAAATCACCGCAACAAAGCACGTCGGCATCCAAAAGGGATGCAACTTCCGCAATGGTCATACACGGAACCTCTTTCCGAAACGATCGAAATTACTGGTATTTAGCCAAAACGTCGGGAACGTCCTTCTTTGTCAATCTGCCGTAAACTTCACCGTTCACGGTCATAACGGGAGCCAAACCGCAGGCACCGACGCAACGGGTTGCGTCCAAAGAATATTTACCATCGGTGCTGATGCTGCCGACGGGAACGTTCAGACATTTGGAAACTTCCTCGATGATTTCACCGGAGCCCTTAACGTAGCAAGCGGTACCCAGGCATACGCTGATGGCGTACTGACCGTCGGGATTGAGTTTGAACTGAGAATAGAAAGATGCGATACCGTAAATCTCTGCCAGAGGTTTGCCGGTTTTTTCAGCAATGTGCTTCTGCACTTCGATCGGCAGGTAGCCGTAGATGCCCTGTGCTTCCTGCAGAATCGGCATGGTTGCACCGTCAACACCCTCGTATTTTGCGATGACAGCGTCCAATTGAGCTTCCTGCTCGGCAGTGCCCTTAAACGCAACTTTGGTCAGACCTTTTTTCATGGTATTCCTCCTGATATGTGGTTTTATTTTTTTACAATCAAATAGGATTCGTGCGCCGAAATAAGCACACTCATCACAATACTGAATTATTATACTACAAAAGAGATTATTTGTCCATACTCCGATGCATAATAATTCCGCGTATACAAACAGCGGCCCGCGCCGAACTGTAAAAGTTCTTCGCGGCCCGCCATTATTTTATGATAAAGTTGTTTAAACGTACGCCGTGCGAACAACGTACGTACCGGGAGAAAGCTTCCTTTGTCCTTCCGGCAAAATCAAGTCACAGGCTGTATCCGGGGGAACGGACACCGTCAATTCGGCCATTCCCTGCACTTCGGACGGATGCCATGACACTGCTATTGTGCCGCAGGGCGTCTGCACGGAAAACGACAAGGAAAGCGTTTGACCATTGATATACGGACGGACGGAAAAACGCTTATACGCCGGTTCCGACGGCTGCAGCCCGGCAAGGTATTCGGTCAGCCAGATCCCGGCACCGCCGCCGAGGAACGCGTGGTTAAGCGAATTCCCGAAGTAGGTGAAACTTTCACTCAGCGTTTCGTTTCGCGTGGCATTGACCATATGAGGAAGAGATGCACCTGCATACGTGTCGTCTGTCAGCAGAGAAAGTGCCAAATCGTTCCTACCGTTCTCCGCCAGCACTTTATAAAGCCACGTATTTGCGATAAAGCCAACGGTTATCTTATGCTTATTTTCAACGTCGTTTACAAGCGCTTGAAACACGGAAGAACGAAATTCAGGCGGAACCAGGTCAAAAGCCAGTGCCAGCACGTTGGCACTTTGCGACCCGTTATCATACCCTGCACCGTCACTCCGTAAAAAGGTTTCGTTAAAAACGGCTTTCGCGTCATCATACCGTTGACGGTACGTCGCGGCTTTTTCCGTATTGCCGAGTATCGTTTCCGTTTTGATCATCAATCCCGTGACGTAAACGTACAATGCCGTACCCAGGTACGACCGTCCAGCCCTTTCTATTGCCATCCAATCGCCGTAGGTAAACATCGTTTCCTCCAGCAAATGACCATCGCTTACGTCATACAGTAAATCCGCATAGCGCTCCATGGCAAGCAGGTTTTCCGTTAGGATGCGGCGGTCGCCCGTGTAAAGATACAACACGTAGGGATTGATAATCGTATGCATCGGCCAGCTCAAATCCACGCTGCGGCTCGTCGTATCGGGATACTCCACAGGGACCCACCCGCACGTACGCTGGCTGTCGCGCAAATCGGCAAACCACCGTTCATATAAATTCTCAACGTAAAACAAAACAGACTCGGCCTCGATGACGGCAAACGAATCGGCAGACCACCCGCGACGCTCACGTCCGGGGCAATCCGTAGAAACGTTAAACAGATTGGATCGGCAGCTCCGACGAATACAACGCATTTCATAGTCCAGCGTTGGTTCGGAACAGGTAAAATGCGATTTCCCGTCTGTTTCGCTGCAAATAAACAAACCGCGCACGTTTGTCGTGTCCGGGACAAAATCGGCGGACTCAATTTGCACAAAACGAAATCCCGTGTGCATAAACATGGGCGTATACGTTTCCGTTTCATCACCGCGCGGCGTATACTCGGTATGCGGCAAATATTCGTCGGCGAACTGCTTCGTGCTGATACCGTCTGCCTCTTCCGCTTCCCCGTACCGCACCGTAATTTTGTTGTGACAGTTGTGCATCGTCAGGCGCACGTAGCCGGACTGATTGGTGCCGAAGTCCAATAAATATGCCTTTTCTCCGTTTTCGCGGTCAGATAACCGACGGACCGAAATCGGTGTCAGTTCCTCTGCGGCGCGCGTTTTCACCCCGTCGTAACGAATTGAAACCGGTCCCCAGTATCGATTGAAATAATCGTAACAGCTGAAGGAAGGAACACGGTCGGCAACGTCCCGCACGTCGTACCAATCACGGCAAATCAGCGTGGCATCCATCGCTTCATACTTGCCGTGCTGCGCCTGATCGTGCGGCACTTCATAACCAATTTCACGGCAGAAAGAAGGCCCGGTATACCGCTGCCATTCGTCGTCTGTCATTATCACGTCCGTCGTGCCGTCCGCGTAAAAAACCTTCAGCACAGCGCTGAAACTCGTCACCACGTCAACGTTCAAAACGTTATTCTCACGCAAATAACTTGTTACGTCATAACCGGACAACACGGCAGTCATATATTCCAACGGTCCGGGACGGACGTCAGTACCGGATATTCTTTCCCCATTAAGCGTTAAAACGTAAGCGTTGGAACGTTCGCCGCAGGACGCGACAAACAAAAATGCAGCATCAATTTGTCCGCGTAACGTGAATAGACGACGATTTTGCACCATCCACAGCCCATATTGAAAAACAAACGGCGATTTCCATTGGCTGCGGTGGAAAGGACCGGTGACGAACGAAGCAATGCTGCTGTCCGTCACCGTTTCGTTAACCGCGTTTTTAACACTGACTCGCCAATAATACCGTGCAAACGGTGTTTCGGGGAATGCAGTGCCGTCATAAAACCGTTCGCTTCCGGACACCCAGCCGGAATCAAATACGTCGGGACGTGCGGTCAGAATCAGCTCCGGCGAAGAAGCAACCGTCACGCGATAAGCCTGTTCGGAAAACGCTTCATCCGCAATAATCTGCCAGGAAAACTGCGGAAATTTCGTGATACCGATGGGAAAATGTTCGTGATTAACTTTTAAATCTGTCAGTTGTACGTTCACGTTCGGCTCTCCTTTTCCAAGGCAATTCGTTACTATCGACACAATTATAGCATCGGAAAAATTGCTTGTCAATTTAAGACTTGGCAATCATTATTTGAAACACCCAAATCGGCAGAAAACGCGTCTTCGACCGCGCCACAATAAAACTGCAAAAAAGATAAAAATCACGACAATTGCATTGCAAAAACAAGATTATTGTACCCATTTTACGTCACGTAAAGGCATATTAACGTTCGTAACAGCTTCGCGTCCTGCAGCATATAATCCACGATTATCGTTCGATTTGTCGGCACAAGTCAAACTACAATGGGCAAACGGTTTATACTACTGCAGCGTAACGTCACGCTGCGGGACAAGACAACCGCGTGGGGGTTATTTTTCATTCACAACTCCGACAAAAAACGCGGGAAGCAACTCAAATTGCACTTCCCGCGTTTCCTATTCATCATTGAAATCAGTCGATAATGAACTTGCGAACGTTATCGGACAATTCCGTGGGATCCACAGAAATCGTCATAACGACGTTGCACGCGTTCTTCTCCAGCAGTTCGTCGAGTTCAACGACAAACTTTTCAAAGCCCATCAAATTGCCGCAAATTTTCAGCGTAGCATCGATGAAAATATCAGTAACGTCGTGGTTGCCTGCCAAAACGCCGGCAACAAAACCGAACAAAGACTGACCATCGAAAATGCAGTAATCGTTGGTATTGATTAAACGAGCCTCATGACTGACGTCAAAACGCAACTTTGTTCCCTTCTCCATGCAGACTACGTTACCGCTTGATGCTGCCAATGCCTTATCCAGCATATCCAGCAATTTCTTCGTTTTTCCGGTACCTTTTACGCCGGCGATCAATTGAACCATAGTACGTTCCTCCGTTAGTTAGTTACAGGATTGCTCCTGTTGAATTCATTATAACATAAGGCTATTTAAAAATCAATAGCCGATAAAACCGATTTTACGGTTTTCAGTCAGCCAAACGGGCCGTCAGTGCTTTGCGCTGCTCTTCGTAGCCGGGTTTGCCGAGCAGCGCAAACATATTCTTTTTATATGCTTCAACACCGGGCTGGTCGAAGGGATTGACACCCTGCAGATAACCGGAAATTGCACAAGCCAATTCAAAGAAATAAATCAGATAGCCGAGTGCCTTTTCGTTTCTGCCGTTCAGATTCAACAGGATATTCGGAACGCCGCCGTCGACGTGTGCAAACAGCGTACCCTGCATAGCCGTTGCTTTTACGGCAGCAAGATCCATACCGGACAGGAAGTTCAAACCGTCAATATTGTCGGGGTCATTCGGAATGGCGAAAGAAGAAGCGTTGTCATTGACGGCAATAACGGTTTCAAACAAATTGCGGTTGCCGTCCTGAATGAACTGGCCAAGAGAATGCAGGTCAGTGGAGAAAATGACGGAAGACGGGTAAATGCCCTTGTTATCCTTACCTTCACTTTCACCGAACAGCTGTTTCCACCATTCGTTGAGCATCGTTCCGTAGGACTCGTAACCGACGAGAATCTCGGTTTCTTTGCCCTTACGATACAAAATATTACGCAATGCAGCGTATTTATAGCAATCGTTTTTGGACAGATCCGTATCGGTCAGCTCGTTCTGTGCTTCACGCGCACCGGCCATCAGGGCGTCGATATCGATGCCGGCAACGGCGATGGGCAAAAGACCTACAGCCGTCAAAACGGAATAACGGCCGCCGACGTCGTCCGGAACGACGAAAGTTTCGTAGCCGGCCTTATCAGAGAAGCTCTTGAGCGTACCGCGCGCCTTATCCGTGGTGACGAAAATACGTTCACGGGCGCCTTCTTTTCCGTATTTGTTTTCCAGCCAGCCGCGGAATACACGGAAAGCAACGGCCGGTTCGGTCGTCGTGCCGGACTTGGAAATAACGTTGATGCAAACGTCCTTACCCTCGCAAATGGAAAGCAGCTCGTTCATTGCAACGGCGCTGATGCAGTTGCCGGCAAAGTAAATATCCGGCGTCTTCTTTTTCATATTGTTATAAAGCGGAGACTTCAGGAATTCGATCACGGCGCGGGCACCCAGGTAAGAACCGCCGATACCGATGACAACCAAAATATCGCAATTCTTTTGAATCTTTTCGGCTGCTTTTTGAATGCGGGCGAACTCCTCCTTGTCGTAGTCGGTGGGGAGTGTCAGCCAGCCGCGGAAATCAGCGCCGGCGCCGGTGCCCTCACGCAGCATTTTATCGGCAGTTACCACTGCCTGCTGCATATAAGGGATTTCGTTCTCGCGCACAAAGTTGGAAACGTACTTGCTGTCAAGTGAAACGTAGGACATGATTTATACCTCTTTAATTTGATAATAATTTCTAAACAATCGGAGACGCCTTTATGCGTCGTAGCCGTTGGGGTTCTTGGTCTGCCAGTTATTGGCGTCGCGGCACATATCTTCGATACCGAATTCGGCCTTCCAGCCAAGCACGTTAAACGCCTTGGCAGGGTCGGCGTAGCATTCGTCAATGTCGCCGGGACGGCGTGCAACGATCTGATACGGTACCTTTTTCCCGGTGGCGGATTCATAGGCGTTGACGATATCCAAAACGGAATAACCGACACCGGTACCGATATTGAAATAATCCACACCGGTCTTGGTTTCGGCATACGCCAAAGCTTTCAAATGAGCCTTTGCCAGGTCAACGACGTGGATATAATCGCGAACGCCGGTACCGTCATGCGTGTGATAATCGTTCCCGAACACAGACAATTGTTTCAATTTGCCGCTTGCAACCTGCGTCACGTAGGGCAAAAGGTTATTCGGAATGCCTTTGGGGTCCTCTCCAATCAGACCGCTCTTATGCGCACCGATGGGATTGAAGTACCGCAATACGGAAATACTCCAGGTATTATCCGCTTTGTACAAATCGGACAGGATGCGTTCAATCATCAATTTTGTCTCACCGTAGGGGTTGGTCGTGGACAACGGGAAATCTTCGCGAATCGGCACGGATTTGGGATTACCGTACACCGTGGCGGAGGAGCTGAACACAATGCGGCGTGCGCCGTACTGCTGCATCACGTCGAGCAGATTCAGCGTGCCCGTGATATTGTTGTGATAATAACGGAGCGGCTGCGCACAGGATTCACCGACGGCTTTCAGCCCGGCGAAATGAATGCAGGCATCAATTTTGTTTTCTTTGAAGACTTTTTCAATTGCGGCCTTATCCAAGAGATCGGCTTCATAAAACTTCACCTTTTTGCCGGTAATTGCTTCAATCCTGTCCAAAACGCAGGGCTTGCTGTTGGAAAAGTTATCCAATACGATAATTTCCTTGCCTGCTTCCAAGAATTCCACGCAGGTATGGGAACCGATAAAGCCGGTACCGCCGGTAATCAAAACTGCCATTTTCTTTTCCTCTTTGTTAAAAAATATCAATTCCAAAGTCCGTCGGGATATTCACCCGCGGCTACCAGGGCGGCTATGGCGCCCTTCACTTCTTCTTTATCTTCGTGATACGTTACACCGTGCCAAACGGCATCGGTGCGGTATACACGAACGGAGCAGGTCCCTGCCTCAATCATCTCGGCAACCGAATTAGGGAGATAACATTCTTTTTTTAACTTAACGGTATCATCCGCATCCTTCAGTTTATCAAGAAATGCATGGAACGAGGTTTTCATTCCGGTCAAAACAGGTGCCGTAAAGCCCCAACAATTCATAGAAACAACGGTGTCAAGAGGCAGCGTCATCGGCTGCTTATCATCATCTTCGCATACGGCAGTATCACCTTTTCGAATAATACCGGTACGCTCGTGGACGGACAAAAGAATGCCGTTCTCATCAACGTGACATTCACCGCGGGAAACTGCACCGTTTTCCGTCATCGTATTTTTTAAGACGTAGCCAACCATGCAGAAATTCGGCACGTCGCACGTTGTTTTGGACAAATGGCCGGCAAGTTTTTCAAAGGTATCACGACCGTAAAAGTCATCTGCATTAATAACAGCAAAAGAGTCGGTACCGAGAACGGAAGCCGCGCTGAGTACGGCGTGTGTCGTTCCCCACGGTTTGATTCTGCCCTGCGGGAACGTAAACCCGGCAGGTAAATCGTTTATGTCTTGGAAAACGTATTCCGTTTTGATTTGTTTTTCAACACGTTTGCCGACCGTATCGCGGAAAAGATCGTAGTTTTCTTTTTTAATCACAAAAACAACGCGGTTAAACCCGGCATGCAGTGCATCGTAAATTGAAAAGTCAATGATAAACTCGCCGTGAGGCGTCATAGGGTCAAGTTGCTTCAACCCACCGTAACGGGAACCCATTCCGGCCGCCAAAATCAACAACGTCATAGCGGTTCTCCTTATGTACAAAATCTGGAGCAAAAGCTCAAACACATATTATACACTATTTAATGAAAAAAAGAAAGACTGTTTTTTGTTTTCCTTTTCGCAGCAAACCGACAAAAAGCCCTTTCTGTTTTCAAAGTGACAATCACGGCTGCATCTTGACAAAAATGTCTCAATGCGCTATAATTGTCTCAAATGAGACATGATTAACAAAAAACGGGGGTGCTTATGAAAACTGAGTGTGCATACAGCGACACCGCTGTCAAAACAATATTGCGTCAAAATCCATTATTTACCGGATGTTCCGACAGGATCGATGAAATTGCCGCGGCCTGTGATAAAATCACCTTTCCTGCCGGCGAAACCGTAGTTACGCCGGCCTTGACATCATCCTATCTCGGCATCGTTATATCCGGCACACTGCAGGTTTATGCCGATCATACGGGGGAAAAGAAACTGCTGCGCGTTTTGGATAAGGGCAAGCTGTTCGGCGTCGTCGGTCTTCTCGACGGGCAGCGGTATGCGAGCCTGATTATTGCCAAAACAGACGCCGTCGTCCTGTGCATCCCGCGTGAAATCGTACTGCAGTTACTGAAAACGGAAAGCACGTTTACGGAAAACTACGTCCGTTTTTTGACCGGCCGCATCCGTTTTTTAAACCGCAAAGTGGAGTATTTGTCGCAGGGGTCCGCTGCGGCACGCGTAGCGGCGTATCTTTTATCCCTGGTACCGCACGATTATGCCGGCACGGGGCCCATCACTGTAATCCCCGACTATACGGCAGTCGAACTGTCTGAATTGCTCAATTTGGGACGTGCTTCCCTATACCGCGCATTCGACGTTCTCGGACGGGACGGCTTGGTCAGGAAAAACGGAAAAGTTTATGAAATCATTGAAATAAAAAAACTCAAATTACTATTAAACAAAGAGGCACAAATATGAAAAAACGCATTATTTTATCCATCGTATCTTTTTTAATTAACATTGTCCTGCTCGGTTGTCTCTGTGCTTGCGGTGCCCAAAGTCAAGACACCACCGTGATTAACGTCAGCGTTTTGAACGGTTCGACCGCGTACGGCGCTGCGTTCCTGATGTCAAAAGACACCAATGAAACACAGATGAATTTTACCATAGAATCCGATGCATCCGAAATTATGGCGGGGCTGGTCAACGGCACCGTGGATATCGGTGCCCTGCCGACCAATGCCGCCGCAAACTTATATCAAAAAACAAACGGAGGTGTGCAGGTCATTGCCCTAAATACGCTAGGCGTGTTGTACGTGGTTACTGACGAAGCGCACGCTTACGTTCGCACTCTACAGGATTTGGAAGGCCAAACGATTTACGTGCCTGCCCAAAACCCGTCGTTTATTTTCAAAGCAATATGTGCCAAGAGTGGCGTCAACGTCGACGTTGATACAACGTATGCACAGCCGGCAGAATTACGTTCTGCTCTCGTTGCAGGCAGCGTCGGCATTGCCGTTTTGCCGGAACCGATGGTTACCGTGGCACTCAATGCCAACGCGTCGCTGTCCGCTGCCATCAATCTGACGCAGGCATGGGATGCAGCCTCGGGCACAACAGGCACGTTGGTACAGGGGTGTCTTGTCGCCCGTACCGAATTTATTGAAAATCATCCGCAACGTCTGCGCGCTTTTTTGACCGCATATGAAGACAGCGTTGCTTTTGTCAATGAAAATCACGCGGAGGCCGGAGTAATGATTGAGGCATTGAATCTGACAAAGGCAAAGATTGCCGAGAACGCTATCCCCCGCTGTAATTTATGCTGTATCACCGGCAAAGACGTCAAAACGTCTCTGCAGCCGTTTTTAGAGGCCCTGTATGCCGTCAACCCTGCGTCCGTCGGCGGTCAAATGCCGGATGACGATTTTTATTATGAGAATAAATGATGAAAAGTAACAAAAAGGCAAAAACGACCGCCGCCCGCTTCCTGATTCGGACTGCCGCCATCTTATTTTGGATAGGCATCTGGGCTGCAGCCGCGGCAATGATCAATAAACCCTTATTGTTGCCGAGTCCCCTTGCTGCGTTTGGGCGCTTGGTGGAACTCGCCATCGAAAAAACGTTTTGGTTGGCGACAGGCGCCACGTTTTTACGCATTGCTTCGGGCCTTATCTGCGGCATTGTCGCAGGGTGTCTTCTGGCAGCCGTTTGTTTCCGATTCAAAACGTTTGATACCCTGCTCTCCCCCATGATGACTGTCATCAAAGCAACGCCGGTCGCATCCTTCATCATATTGGTCCTTTTATGGATCGGACGTGATTCCGTGCCGATTATCATAACCTTTTTAATGGTCGTGCCGATTGTGTGGCATAACGTCAAAACAGGCCTTGCATCGTCGAACCCGGCTCTGTTGGAAGTGGCACGCGTGTATGGGGTAACCGGGCTCAAGCGATGGAAACACAACTATCTCCCGGCAGCCTTGCCGTATTTCTTTTCCGCTGTACGTGCTTCCATCGGGCTCGGTTGGAAGGCAGGCATCGCTGCCGAGGTCCTGACCGTACCGGTACGTTCCATCGGCACAAATATCTTTGAATCCAAAACGTACATGGAAACGACGGATTTGTTTGCCTGGACCTTGCTTGTCATTCTTTTGAGCATTGCTCTTGAAAAAGTTATTATGCTGACCTTCCGCAAAATTGAAAACCGTTTTGGGAAAAATGGCTAAAAGAGAAATACATTATATAACTACGTCAAAGGCACCGTGAAATGATTTCACGGTGCCTTTGTATACGTTTTATGCATTTCCAAGCGTTTTCTTTTCCAAATCCAATAGTTTTTGTTTGCGTTCCAACCCGCCGGCATACCCGGTCAGCTCACCGTTTGAGGCGATGACACGATGACACGGAATCAACAGCTTAATCGGATTGCGGGAAACTGCACCGCCGACAGCCTGTGCCGATGCGGCCCGTCCCGTTTCAGCCAGTTTTTGTGCGATTTCCTCGTAGGATTGCGTTGTGCCGAACGGTATCTTTTGCACCAATTTCCAAACGCTTTCCTGAAAGGAAGAACCGACTGCGCTGACGAGCGGCATTTTGCCCGGTTTTGCCCCGCCGAAATAGGCATCCAGCCAGGCAACCGTCTTCTCATACACGTCCGGTGCTTCATCCGTCACGGGGCCGTCCGGAGAAAAGGACACCTTATCTTCGTCACTGAACCACAATCCCGTCAAAGTCTCACCAAGAAAGACGAGCGTGATTTGCCCCAGGGGGGATTCATACTTTGCTGTATAGAACATATCCACTTCCACGGATATGCCCATATCGTGACCGACGCCGGCAATACCGAGGTCGTCATTCATATCAAAATTAAAATCCATCATTTGCCCTCAAAATTCGCAGAAACTGCTTATTTTCCGATTTTTTCATTCGAATTATAACATAATAAACGCCAAAATACAAGTATTGACAAAGGCAGGACAGTTGTTTTTTTCTTATATATATGGTATACTTTAGCGTACTGTTTTTTTAAGGAGAATGCTTATGACGTGGGAAGAACTGGAATGTACCTGCCAATCATGCAAGGGTTGTTCCCTGTGCGAAACAAAAACGAATACCGTCTTCGGCACCGGAAACCGCGAAGCCGATTTGATGTTTGTCGGTGAAGCCCCCGGCGAGCAAGAGGACCTATCCGGCACACCGTTTGTCGGCCGCGCCGGGCAGCTGCTGGACAAATACCTTTTTGCCGTCGATTTAAAACGCGAAGACGTATACATTGCCAACATTTTAAAATGCCGCCCGCCCAAAAACCGCGACCCGCTGCCGGAAGAAGAGGACGCCTGCATTGCCTATTTGCGGGAGCAGACACGTCTTGTCCGCCCGAAGGTCATCGTATGTTTGGGCCGAATCGCTGCCATGCGCATCATCAAGCCGGATTATAAAATCAGTGCGGAACACGGTCAATGGGTACTGAAGGGTGGCATTTGGATGACCGCTGTTTTCCACCCGGCAGCTCTTTTACGCGACCCGCGCCGCAAAGAAGACATGTTGGAAGATATGAAAGCCATTGCGGCAAAGCTGAAAGAACTGAACGCATAACGTTATTATTACTAATTTCACCAAAGAAAGGCATTCCCATGACGGATTTATCTGCATTTTATTCTGTAGTCGGCACCATGTTTTTGATGCTGGTTTGCGGTTACGTATGCCGTAAACTGAAAATCATCACCGACACGTCCTCCAAAGGTTTATCGGCCCTGATTATCAAAATTGCGCAACCCTTTTTGATTATCAATTCAATCGCCACCGCCGAATGTACAACCGAAAACCTAAAGCTTGCCGGAAAAGTCACTTTGCTCGGCATTTGCGCACATGCATTTCTGTGCGTACTTGCCTTTGGTCTGGCTCGTTTCATAAAAAAACCGGATGACCGTAAAATCGGTGAGTTCGTTATGATTTTTGCGAACTGCGGCTTTCTCGGGTTCCCTGTTTTGGAATCCATCTACGGCAGCATAGGCCGGTTTATGGGCGGATTTTATATCATCGGCTTCCATTTGTTCCTATGGTCCTGGGGTATTGCCATCCTGGCACGCGGACGCGACGATATCAAACTGACCTGGAAAAAGATTATTATCAACTACGGAACGGTTCCGGTTACCATCGGTTTAATTATATATCTTTTGAACATTCCGTTCCCGGGATTTTTAAACAATGCCGTTCTCGGCGCCGTGGTCGGTATGGGTGAATATCTCAGCAGTCTTTGCACGCCGATTTCCCTGTTGGTCACCGGTGCCTTAATTGCCACAAAACCCTTAAAATCATTGTTTAACAATCTGAGTGCCTACTACGTTGGCGCCGTTCGTTTGCTTGTTTTTCCGGCCATCGTCTGTGTAATCGGATGCCTTTTTGCGAAAATGGGCCTGTTAAATGCCGATTTGGTGCTTTTGTTAACGCTGATGTCCTCCTTCCCCGCTGCCAGCACCATTTCCATGCTCGGCGATTTGTACAACGTATCCCCTGATTTAGCATCTCAAGAAGTCGGCTTAACGACGCTGCTCAGCTGCGCAACGCTGCCGCTCGTTGTTTTGATGGCCAACACCGTGATCAATTCGCTTTTATAATTTTTATCGTTTAAAAAGGGGCAAAAATGAGTATTTCCGATGCTTTATATCTCGGCAACGTTGAAAGAGAGACTTTCCCCGCGAAGGAATGCCTGCCGCTGTATTTAGGTTCCGGCACCTGCGGCGCCTGCTTTGATGGATACGGACTGATGCAGGAACAGACCTGTGCCGCTGCATGGCCGGACGGCAGCCGTATCACCGATGCAACCCGTTTCATGCACCAAGACCATTATATCCACGGCAAATTCGGTATGGACTTTTGGCTTGGGCTGTATCAATTAAAGTTTGCCCAACTGCCGATAATTGACAAAAAAGAAGATTACGAACAGGAACTTGACCTGTATACGGGGAATCTGTCAACGAATTACGTGCTGCAGGACGGCACGAGCGTTTCACTGTCCGCCTCTTTCCATCCCTATATGCGCGACGTACTGGGACTTACGCTGATTTATGACGGTGAGATGCCGGATATTTTGTTGTGTCCCGTCACAGAGGTTAAAGGTTCGTACAACCAAGTGTGGCACCCTACGGCAACGCCGACCGATAACGGTTTCCTTGTGGATACCGGCACCGTTGTTACGAAAATCAAAATCACCACCGTTTCCGAAGGCGGCAAAATTTCGCTTTTACAAAAGGAAGACGGCCTGCATTTGCATTTTTCGGGTGATTTCGGCCGTCATTTATTATTGATTGGTGCCGGTAACGAAAAACGCTTTGCCGAAGTGGAAACACAGTTGGCCGCACCGCGTGCCGTTGACGATTGGTACGACATGAGTACAGCCGGCTGGCAAAAACGCTACGGCGAAGCGTACGTCAACATTCCTGATGAGTTTGCCCAAAAAATGTGGGCACGCTCCCTGTATTACGTTCTATGCTCCTTTGCGCCTGACAATTCGCAACCTTCCGCCCCGATGGGGTGGAGCGGTTATGGTTGGCGCTTCCATTTCCCGCAGGACGTTTCCTATATCGTTCCCGCCCTTTTGCGTTTGGGCCACGTTGATATTTGCCGTTCTATCGTGGAACGGTATGCCCGTTCGTTAGAGGTATCTGCCAAAGACTCCGCACGCATCTACGGCGGACGCGGTGTGATGTGGGCATGGGAATTTCCCATCGGCGACCACGGCAACATGTTTCCTGACGGTGAGGGCGCACCGAATGCCTGCCAATACGAAATTCACAATGCCGCCTATCCGGCCCGTATGGCATACGAGACGGCACTGTATCTCAAGGATCCCGATTTTACAATCCATGCGGCATTGCCTGTCATTCGCGCTTCTGCCGAGTTTTACGCTTCTCACCTGTTTAAAGAAGGAACCCATTGGAGTTTGCTGGTGACGCCTTCCATGTCACAGGACGAGTTTGCCGAGCCGAACTGCAAAAACTATTTATGTGCCCTGTATGCGGCACGGTATACGTTTTGGATTTGCTCGCGTCTTGGCATGCACGATTACGACGAATATTTGGAAGACGGGTTGGCATTTGATAACCTGTTGGACAAAGAAACAGGTCTTTATCGCACCAGTGAAGGCATGCCCCACGACGCTTGGGGACGCGAAAAGCACCCGGTTCAGCTTAATCCTTTGATTTTCCTGCCGGCAGAAAACCTTGCCGAGACGGAAGTCAATGCCTATGAAAAGCGCGCTTTCATTTGTACCGATTCGCAGAAAAACGTTTACCATGGCTGGACGTTGGCAACGTTTTGGCTGGCAGCAAGTCATATGCACGACGCAAACGAGTTATACCGCGAATTACACCGTGCCGATGACAAAACGTATCAGGACCCGGAAGGCCTTTCCTTCTTAGAATCCAGTCATTGCCCCGAAGTTCCCTATTACGTCACGACGCACGGCTTGTATTTACAAGCCGTAAACGACGCATTCGTTTGCGATTACGATTATAACGAAGAAACAGCTGTCGAAAGTGCGGTTCCGGCACAATGGAAGGGTGCTGAATATCACGGACTGATTGACCGCTTCGGTAATACGTACGAAGGTACGATTTAAACTAATATTTAAATGGGCGGGCGTTTCTTCACAGAACGAACCGCCCATTTCATATGGTCTTCACATTTGTTACCGTACCCTATCACATAATAATAGTATACTAACGTCATAAAACAAGGAGGCTTTTATCATGCAAAAAACATTCAAGATTGCGCTCTCCATTTTACTATTACTTACACTTGTTATTTCGACCGTTGGATGCGGTAACGTTGAAAAAGACGACCAAGACCCCACCGGCAAACAAGACATGCAGGATCAGACGGAAACCGTCGATTATACCACAAAACAAGGCAATGCACAGACCGTCTATACGGATGCCAAAATCATCGTACTGAACGGGGATACGGCGACGATTGACGGCACTGCCCTTCCTGTGTATGATTACACGTGGCATTGTGACCCATCCGCGACCCACAAAGACGTAAAAAATGCCCCTGCCGTTTACTACACCGGTTCTTTGCCGGAGGAATTGCCTGCTTTCTACGTTGACAACGACCTGGAATACTACCCGGAATTGCCGACGTCCGACTTCCAAAAAGTCACCTATGACGGGGAAACCGAATGGGCATATTATTACACAGACGGTGAGAATAACGCCTATATTTTTGCCACGCTCCCCTGCTTCCAAGGTATGGACAGCAGCATTCCCACGCAAATGATGCATTCCGAAACGGAAGCTGCCCAAAACAAAGTATTGCACATTAATGAAGCCGGCACGTATATCTTGGAAGGCACGTGGAACGGCCAAATTTCCGTCGATTTGGGCGAAGACGCCTTCACCGATGAAACGGCTGTCGTAACGTTGGTCCTCAACGGTGCCGAAATCACCTGCACCGTGGCACCCGGTTTGATATTTGAAAACGTGTACGAATGTCATAACACCTGGGAAGATGAAGAAACGCATTCCCAAAACGTCGTATTAACGAATACCGGTGCTAACGTCGTTGTGGCTGACGGTTCCGTGAACACGATTGACGGCCAAAACGTCTATCGTATGCTCAAGACAAAATACAAGGATGAGACCGTTACAAACGGCGTACAAACGCAAAAGAAATACCGTAAAACCGACGCTGCGTTCTATTCCTTTATGACCATGACGGTCACCGGCGGCAACAGCGGGGACGGTATTCTGCACGTCGTATCCTCCTTCGAGGGTATGGACAGTGAACTGCATCTGCAGGTCAACGGCGGTAAAATCTATATCGACTCCCAAGACGACGGTACGAACGTCAACGAAGATAACGTGTCGGTGTTCTTTATGAACGGCGGTTATTTGACGCTGAACCCTGCACAGGGCGCAGAAGGCGACGGTATTGACTCCAACGGTTATATCGTTATCAACGGCGGTACACTTTCTGTCAACGGCGTTACGGCACCTGACAGTGCCCTGGACAGCGAGGACGGCGCTTACTACAACGGCGGTACCGTTATCATTGACGGTCAGACGCAATCCTATAAAGCGGGTGACATCATTCGTGAAAACATGGGCGGCGGTCAAGGTTTCCCCGGCGGCAATCAGGAACAGTTCACACCGGGTGGAACAGACCCGTTCAGCCAAACGTTTGATATCAAATCGTTTAAAGAATCCGTAGCGGCGCTGGGCGATGACGCAACACTGCAGGATGTGCTGAACCTGCTGGGGGTTGGCAATTTCAATCAAGGCGGACAGTCGCAACCCGGCGGTAACCAGGGGCAATTCAATCCTGACGGACAAACGCAGCAAAGCGGCGCACAAGGCCAGTTCCAGCCAGGTGGGCAGATGCAACAGGGCGGACAAATGCAGCAAGGCGGCACGCAAGGCCAGTTCCAGCCAGATGGGCAGATGCAACAGGGCGGACAAATGCAGCAAGGCGGTACGCAAGGCCAATTCACCCCCGATGGTACGCAAGCCTTCGGACAAGACTTTGACATCACTTCCTTTAAAGCATCCGTTGCAGCGCTTTCTGATACCGCGACGCTGCAGGACGTGCAGAATTTGCTGGGACTTGGTAACGCGAACGGCCAAATGCAGCAAGGGGTACCGGGACAAATGCCCGACGGACAGACCACGAATCCTTGGCAATAATCACATAGAAAAAGGCGAACGCCGCACGGCGTTCGCCTTTTTGATATTTGTTTTATGCGTCAGTCACAACGCCCTTTTGCAGGATAACGTTGGCATAAACGGCAGATTCACCGGTGGCAATAATACAGTAACACTTTTTTGCCTCTTCATAGAAAGCAAAGCGTTCCACATTGCCGACAGCCGCTGCGCCGCGCGCGTCGTGCTTGGCAACAATGGCACGATATTCGTCCCAAATGGGCGTTTGAATTTTTCCCTTGTCGCAATCCATCAGTTCCATCAGTTTAACGGGCCGGTCCACGTAAGTGTCCAGAGGGAAGACCTGCAGGATAGCGTCAAGCAGCTCCGGCACACCGTGCCCGTCGGCACGAATAACGATGGCGTTTTTGCCCATTGTTTCGGCCGGGAAATTGCCGTCACCGATGCAAATCCTGTCACTGTGGCCCATTTCGCACAGGACCTTTAACAATTCGGGAGATAAGATTTTCGGAATACCCTTTAACATAATGGTTTCCTATCCTCTCTTTTAATTACATCTTACACGTGATATGTGATACGTGCGTCTGCAGATAATCTTTAAAAATACGTGTATCCGATTTATTTCCGTTCGGCGTTGGCAATCGGTTCCAGGGGTTCCACAAATCTTCCGCCGGAAATATCCTTTTTCGGAACGGGATTGGCCCAATAAATTGCATTTTTTATGATTTGGATGACGTGGGGATTATAAAAGCTGCGGCAGCGCTCGTGACCGGGATGGAAGTAAAAAATCTTACCGAGACCATAAGTAAAGGTCACACCGCCGCGGAAGATTTCGCCGCCGGCGTACCACGACACGAACACCAAATCATCGGGACGCGGGATATCGAAATGCTCGCCGTACATCTCCTCCCCTTCCAAATCAAAGGAAAGCGGGATGCCGGCCGCAATCGGATGCGCGGGGGAGGTGCACCACACGCGCGTTTTTTCGTTCCAATCACGCCAAACGGCTGAACAGTCGGTACCGAGCATCATCCTAAACGGTTTGCCGTTCCGGGCCGAATGCAGACCGATAAAGCCCATACCGTCGTGCGCGCGGCGTGCCACACGCAGTGCCACGTCATCACGCAGGACGTCCTGTTTACAATGGCTCCACCAAATCAGCACGTCCGTGTTCTGCAGCAGTTCATCAGAAAGCCCCTGCTCTTCATCCTTGTCCAGCCACGAGGTTGTAATGGCAAAATCATCACAGGACAGCTTTTCACGTAGGAACTCGTGAATGCCGCTGGGATACAGCTGCGCCGGCACGTCCTCGTGCCGTTCGTGCCAAAATTCGTTCCAAATCGTTACGCGAACCATATTAATCCTCACACTCAATCCCAAAAATCGGACAAATCATACTTCTCGGGGTGATTATAGCAAGCCGTCATGCGACTGCCGAGGCCCTCCACGTAGGTCAAAATATCACGCCGACGCAAAAGGTTTTGCTTCACGTTATGAATGGGACACGTTTCCTGAATACGACCGATTGTTTGGGTATGGACGGACGCCGTCTCAATCCCGCACAGTTCGGGAACGTTTTCCCCACCGGCGGCACGAATGGCCAAATGCATTTTGCGGCATTCATCGTCAAACGGGTTACCGTAGTTGACAATCGTACCATCATTCATTACGGCCTTAATATTACGGAATTCGTATCTTTCCGCCTCATCCACACCATATTGCGCGGGATTTTCACAACCGGCAAAGTAAACGGTGCCTTTTTCAAATCGATAGCAGAAGAGCGGATCGACGTTTTGGTCGATGGTATGGGCTGCTAAGAAAAAGCACTTCGCACCGTTCGGCATGGTACATACGATACGGGCGGCATCAAAGTTCTCGATTGGGTTGGCACGCAAAAGCTGTGCCTCCGCGTTTTTCGGCGCCAGTGCGCCGTTCGGACAATCGCCCAGGACGTAGAACATATTGTGCAGATAATGACCGCAGGCATTATTGGCGATGCTGTCATAAATCAGCGACCCGTCGGCAGCGTGAATCTTCCCTGCCCATTTTGTGGAACGCCCCCAATAGTTATCGTCACGTGGCCACAAAATCAACGTTTTGAGTTCCACGGGCGCACCGAACTTACCCGCTGCAATATCGGCCTTGAGCGCACCGATAGCGGTATTATGTGACCACTGGTAGCCAATCCATACGTTTTTGCCGGCAGCGTCACGTGCGGCAATCAGTTTATCCACGTCGGCAGGATCGCCGCAAAGCGGCTTTTCACAAAGGACGTGACATCCATGAGAAAGTGCAGACAGGATGTTAGCCGTATGAAATTGAATGGGCGTTGAAATCACGCATAAATCTGCTTTCCCCTGTGCGAAAAACGCATCCATAGTGGGAAAGAAAGGAATGCCGCGATCTAAGAATGCTTGGTAATGATTCCCGTTTTCGGGAAAGGGATCCACAACACCGACAATATCCATTTCGGGGCAAGCAGGATTATTTAAGACGTCATTGGCATAGACGTTGCCGTATCCGCCGAATCCGACAAACAATACAGATGGTTTTTTCATATTTCTCCATTTTATAAACGGCGCTGCTAAAAGCCAAAACAATTAACAGCGCCGTGCGGTTTTATTTTATTGAATTTCTACGGTGTAAATCTTGCCCTTGCCAACGTTCACGGCAATCTTGTTGCCGGAAACCTTTAGGTCTTCGCGAACCTGGCCGTCCAAACGGATGGAACGAGCAGACTTGACGTCAAAGCCGAGGGATACGGTACCCTTAATGGCCTTATCGGTCGGGTTGTAAAGACGAACCAACAGCGTATCGTTATCGGATTTGGTCACAGAGGACAAAATCAGGTTGTCACCGTCAACGGCAACGAAGCTCTTGGACAGATCGAAGATACCGTCCTGCTTGCCGAATTCGCAAACCTTAAGAGGAGCGTTGAAAGCAAGTGCCTCATTGTACAAGCCGGCCTTTTCCCACTTATCGGTGTGCGGCAGGAATGCGTAACGGTAGGTGAATTCACGCAGAGACTGGCTGGATTCATCACCGGGATATTCCATCCACAAACGGTTATCGCAGGCAATACGCAGGCGGGTGCATCTGACAAGACCCATAGCAATGGTCTGGTCCTCGTCGCCTTCCAAAATCTCGTAGTCCTTGGCAGCGTCGGTCAAAACGGCGAAACCGTTCTTATCGTCAGCCAGGTCATACCACAACTGTGCGGGATGACGAGCCAGTTCAGAACCGCGGGTATCCTGTACGTCGTGTTCAACAGACGGATTGACCGGGAACTCGGAAACCATGAAGGAACCTTCTGCCCAGGTCTTTTCAGCGTGCAGGCCCGTGGGCATGCAAACCTTCAGGTAATGGTCGCGGGCGGTGTTGTTGATGTTCGTAACAACTTCCAGATACTTGGAACCCTTCTTCAACGTCATTTCAACGTGAACGGGCATATCCACCATAACTTCGGAACGAAGCTGCTTTGCGAAATCATAGTTCTTGGGCAGTTTCATGGTGTAGTCAACCGTGAACTTGACGCAAAGAGGACCGTTGGCAGCGATAGCAACGACAGCCTTTTCACCGAGGGAGTTGATGATACGGTCGCAGGGGATGTTGTCGTAAGACCACATGTTGCCGCGGTCGCCCATATCCATCAGGTAGTTGAGGTTTTCGTACTTCTTGCCCGTCACCTTATCGGTTACGTTAACGGAACCGTCGGGGTTCACTTTAACGCGGATGAATTCGTTTTCAGCCTGATTTACGCCGCTAACCATATTGTGGGCCAGAATTCTGGGAGCATCCCAGTCTTCGTGCGGGTAAGGATATTCCTTCTTCTCGGCCCACTTAATCTTGTAGGTCTTGTAACCGCCGGCGGGAATGCCGTTGGCTTCGAAGAACAGGTGTACCTTATTGCAGTAGAAAGGCATATTACGGGAACGGGGATGATAGATACCGGCGCGGACGTTGAGTGCACGTTCCACTTCCTGTACCTGTACGGCGTTGCCGTCCATATCCTCGATGATAATATACTTCAGAATAACGTCACGGGGAATATCCACGTAGGTTTCAACCACTTCGCTTCTCTCGAAAGAAGAGGGGTTGTGAACGGCCAGGAAATATTCGGTATCGTTCACCTTGGACGTGTTGATGTTCTTGGTGATGTTTTCCAAGCCCTTGCGCTCCAAGCCCTTACCGATGATGCCGGCCTGGGACAAACGGGCAACTTCGCCCTCGCCCAGCGTCTTCGGGCCCAAGCCGTGCATGGAGTCATGCGCGTGGCTTTGGAACATCAGCTTCCATGCCTTTTCCAGGTAGGTTGCCGGGTAACGGTCGATGCCGAACTTCCATGCCATTGCGGACAGGGGTTCTGCATAACGAATCACGGTATTTTCCGTGTGGGAGTTCTCAATCATGACCTCGGGGTGCGTGGAGAATACGTCGGTATGAATGCTGCCGACAGGACCGTCACGCATCGGGCCTTCCACAACGTCGAGATCCTTGCGGTCTTTCAGTTCGGCCTTGAGTTCGGTCAAATAATCGGTGAGCGTGGAGTGAACGATTTCAAGCTCGCCCTTGTACTCTTCCTGCAGTGCCTTGACGTAGTCGGGCGTGAGCGGATGCGGCTCGGTAAAGTCGGTACCGTCGAACATCAGCACGCAATCGGGCGCAGCCGTGTTTTTAACGGTATTGAGGGAACGCTCCATGCTCATGCGCAGGTTTTCCTTATGGAAGGAGGTCTCGGGATCCAGAACGTCGTAGAACCAGCCGTAATCGTCGGGGTTGGCAGTGTGGAATACCTTACCGAGTTCGCCCCACTTATACTGCCACTGTTTATCCCAGGCGTCCTTATCGTACACCAGCGGAATATGGCCGGCAAAGAAGAAGTTCCAACGCGCTTCCGGGCCCAGATGGCTGGCAAGAGCGCGGGTTCCGTCGGGAGCCTGCCAAATGAACTCATCATACTTGGACTTTCTTTCGTCCATATGCTTATAGAAAATGATGGAGTCGATATCAAAGTCAGCGTAAATCTGCGGCAGCTGACCGATCTGACCGAAGGAGAAGACGTTATACCCGCACTTCAGAGGTTCGCCGAACTCACGGCATCTCTTAACACCGTACTGGATGTTACGAACAACGGATTCACCCTGAATCGGCGCACAGTCGGGCAACGTGAACCAGGGGCCGATTTCCAGACGGCCTGCTTCCACGTATTTCTTAACGGTGTCCTTCATTTCGGGACGGATTTCCAAATAGTCCTCAATCAGCGTGAACTGACCGTCGCACAGGAAGGAACGATAATCGGGACGCTGCTCCATAATTTCGAACAAATGATCGAACAGGTCAACGAGTCTCATTCTGGTGCGTTCAAATTCCCAACGGAACTCACGGTCCCAGTGGGTATAGGTGATAATGTGTACTTTTTTCATTTTGGTACTCTCTTTTCTTTATTGTTTTGTAAAAAAAGTATAACCTTTATTATAATAGCACATTTGGCACGGAAATGCAATGAAAAGAATAACACAATCGAGCATTTCCATATGTTTGGCACCGCGCAGGCGGTTTTACTTCAGTTTCTGCTGGGACATCCAAATGGACATAATCCAGGATTGCGGAAACGCCTTGACCATAGCGGCCTGTGCGCGGGCAATAAAACCGAATTTGGAAACGTCTTTCCCGCGTTTCATATCGCGACAGGCGCGCTTGACGATTTGTTCCGGTTGATACATGGCAACGTATTTTTTAACAACGGCATCTTTATCCGTATTGACGGCACGATTGAAGAAATTCGTTTTCGTCCAGAACGGGCAGACGGCCATCACGCGAATGCCCTGCATTTTTAATTCTCTGTTCAACGCACGGCTGTAATACAATACGAAGGCCTTCGTTGCCGCATACACGTTGATATAGGGAATCGGCTGGAATGCAGCCACGGACGCAATATTGATAATACGACTGCCGGCCGTCATAAAAGGCACTGTCATCTGACACATAGCCGCCGTACCGCGGCAATTCAAATCAATCATATTGAGATTGTCTGCAAGCGGGATATTCATCGTGGCGTCAAACTTGCCGAACCCGCTGCAGTTAATCAAAAGGTCAACAGTGACGTTCGCGTTTTTGAGCTCGGATTCATAGGTTTCAAGTCCCGCGGGACAGGAGAGATCCGCTGCAATGGGATGCAGCGGGAACTGTACGCATTCGCACAATGCCTGCAGTTTTTCCACGTTACGTCCAAGCACCCAGACCTCGTCAAACGTGCCGAAATCCTGCAGTCTTTGTGCAAATTCCTTGCCGATGCCGCTGCCGGCACCTGTAATAACCGCTATTTTTTTGTTTGTTTTTTCCATTATTACTGCCTTTTTACATTTTTTAATAATAATTGTCCGACCGATTAAAATCGTCTTCGTTTTTGATTTGTTCTTTTTGTTGTTCCGTGAGCCCATCGAACTTCCGCTTGGATTTGATAACGTCGACAAGCAGCCAAACGGCAATCACAAACATCAACAAACCTGCACCGCCGAAACCGAGCCCGTTGTTGATTTCCGATTCGCGAACAACTTCTCCCTCTTCGTCAATGACAACGGCGAGCGGAATTCCGGTGATTTCGGTAAACGCCTGCATGGCGGTGCGCAATGACTTCGACGAGGGAATATCCGTCAAGTTGAAAACAACCGGTGCAAAGTCTTTGTCCCCGGCGCATCCTTTTCGCAAATAAGAAGACGAAACGGCGGTGACGCTGCTTTGCATAGCATTGACAACGTCGGCAATATCATCTTCCAATGTTTTGCCGAAGTTGTCCGACACGTTTTGCGTCACGGCATAGAAATAGGTACTGCCCTCTTCATCGCCGAACGCATTATCCACGGCAGCTGCAATGTGGTCACCGACCCACGTGATACAAAAATATCCGTCACGCGTCTGATTGACCAAAAAAATTAACAGAATTTCATCCTCGGTGTCGTCAAGACTGCCGAATGCCTCGTAATAATATTTGTCAGCGTATTCTTCGATAACGTCTTCGTTTAAGCTAACGTTTTTAGCGCTGATGCCGCCGACGTGAAACACGTTGACGAGAAATAAGAAGAGGAAAACCAACGTAAGAACCGTAAAAACGGCAAGTGGCGCAAATAGGGTACACAAGCCGCGCGTGCGGCGCATACCGCCGTATCCCCAAACGTGATAAGCCGGGTATCCGTGATACGTTCCCCTATTTGTACTGCCGTGCGACGTACCGTGTGAACCGCTGTGAGAGCCACCGCCGAAGCCGCCGCCCCCTCCTCCGTGACCGGGCATAATCTATACCTCCTGAATTATCTGGGTTGATACTTTTTCGTACGGGAAACCGACTGACGGAAATCAATAGAAGCAGGCGGCGGGCAGGTATCGGTTGCTTCTTCGACAAGCTGTGCCATAACTTCATCGTCATTCTCATCCAATTGCCGCTGACGAGCCAGTAAAAGTGCCTGATAGCGGAACCACAAATCCGTTAAGGAACATTCCCCTTCCCGAATATCGGCAAAGTCGCGCGTAAAGACTTCCTGTAAGAATTCGGTTTGCCCGCATTCCAACCCGGCAAGTGCAACCGTCAGCATGACGCGGTCGGTCTTTTGTACAGTCTGGGGCAACGTGGAATAAAAACGCCAGGCATCAGCGTAGAGTTTTTGTCTGCTTAACAAGTGCAGATACTCAACGGCAAACGCAAAATCCATTTCTGCTGCCCCCAGCGCCATCGCCTTTTCATAATACGTTTGTGCCTGTTTTACGTCCCCTTTGTTTTGCCACCATACGGCTATGTTCCGATAGGCCCAGGCAGAAGGAAGCTTTTCAACAGACGCCTTCCAAGCATCCAACGCCTTTTCGGCATATAAATCGGCATCCTGCCAATCCTTGGCTTCTGAAGCGACACGGGCATTTTCCCATTTTTCATACAGCATGACGCCGTCGTGCAGCAAACTGTACCAGTCGGTGCAACCCTCTGTTATCATACTGTTTTCCAATATTTGACGCCACTTTTCACTGATCATCCAGGAGGCAGGTTTTTCTTTTACTTCCGGAACGGGCAACCGATTGGTTTGCAAAAGGGTAAGCCACGGTGCCTGTTCGTCACCGAGCGTATTGTCCGGGAAGCATACAGAATTGCCGAGCGGCTTTTCACCGAAGCGTGCGCGACGTTTGTTTTCCAAAGCACCCCAACCGGAACCAAAATTGAAAATATCCTTTTCACACACCGGTATCTTGGCATCCATCGCAAATTGCGCATCAAACTTCAACAGCTGTTCCTGCGTCATTACGGCTGCGATGGCAGAGGCGGTACAACGGCCGGCTGCAGAATAATCCGCGCCGTGAACGATTGCTTTTTCACCTGCCGTACCGCCGAAGCACTGCGTCCACTCGATGACCTCGCCTGCCTTGAAGACGCGGTCATGGAGCTGCGAACGGGCATACCCGGATTGGAGTTCCACGTAATACCCTTTACCGGGTTCAGACAAATATTCCTGCCAATGCTGACCGGAGGCGTGACTGCCCCAGCAAAACATTTTATGATACAGCAGAGGCGCTGTCGTCAAATTGAAAAAGAGATTGCCTTCTTTGTCAGCCGACGCTTCCCACGCCGTTTTTGCCGTATCCGGACATTGGAAGAAATAATCGTAACTGCGGTCTGCCGTTAAGGGATAGGACATATCGCCGGGAAATACAGAAATATTCGGCAACTTTTCCAGTGTCAGCCCTTCACTGCCGCCCAAAATAATAGCCTCTTCCGTGGACGAGAGAACACGCGTATGACCGTCCTCCGGCACGGCAATGTTCGTCCACCAATAGGTTGTGGTATCAAAATCATTGGGATTCCACACCTTAACGTGTGCAAAAAGAACGTCGGCATTTTTAGGCAAATGAAAATCCGCTTGATACACACATTCCTTCATACGTTCGTACTCATAAATCCGCACGAATTCTTCCCCATCCTCGCCCGTCAGCTTTGCGGCGAACACGTCGGAGCAGGTAAACGCATGGTGCCCGATATTACCGAAGTTCCACTCGATACCGCCGGACGTCCAAGCGTTTCGGATCGCCAGGTTACCGGGGCGACATACGGTATTTGCAAACAACAATTCCCTGTTTTGCTTTTTATCGAACAGCGACCATAATTTGCCGCCGAACCCGGGCGTGAAAGTCGCACGCAAACGTTTGTTTTCAAGGATAAACGTTTCTAACGTCACAAGCTCATCAGAACGTGAATACCGGTCCTGCATTTCGTAAGGCAGGATACGGTTCGCGGTTCCCAGGCCTTCTTTTAATTTATCGGGAAATGACGGGGCAGCTGTAAACGTTGAAAACCCCAAAGAACGTCTGAATTGCGGCAAAGGATTGGTTTGTGCAGGTATGGAACCGGGGATAATCATTTTTGAACGTTTAAAAGACATGGTTGTTCCCTCTCTTTTTGAAAAACAGCGACAGAAACGCTGATTTCTGCCGCTGTTAAAATTATTTTAGTGAACGTAACTTATTTTACAACAACCTTGGTTACGTGAGGCTGTGCACCGTTGTACCAGTACAGGAAACCTTCCACGTCAATGGTGTCGCCGACCTTAAGTGCCTTTACAGCCTTGTATACGTCGGTATCGGCACCGCATTCGCTGGATTCAACGGTAAACTGATAGGTCGTACCATTCAGAGAAACGTTGAAGTATAGGTCGCTGCCTTCGGAACCGGAACCGTCCCAGTTGTACAGGAAAGCGTCGCCTGCTTCGTTAGCAGCTTCAACCTTCAAGCCCTTAACAGCAACCAGAGCATTGATGTTCTTAATCAGATCGTCCGTACCGAGCAGAGCGGTAACGTCCTTTGCGGGAGCAACGTAGTTGCCTTCCAGCACTTCAATTTTTGCTTCGGTATCGCCGTCGCAGTTGATTTCAACTTCGCCGGCCCAAGCAGCTTTGTAACCGGTAACTTTAACCTTGGCGCCAACGGTCAGCTTTGCAGCCAAAGCGTCATCGCAGGCAATGCGGTATACGTAATAAGCACCGTCGCCGTCAGCCAGGAAGAGGCTGGCGTTACCATATGCCTGTGCATATGCAACGGACTGAACGTAACCCTCGATGACAACCTTGGTATCGAGAGCGGCAGCGTCAAACTGTGCGTAGGTCATAGAACCTTCGGACTTCGCATTGACGTCAACCTTTTTATCACCGCAGGCAACCAGAACGGTCAACGCCATTACGGCAACCAACAACAGAGCGAGAATTTTTTTCATGGGGAACACTCCTTTTTATTTTCTGCCTATGGGCAGGATTTGTTTGTTATAATTATACTGCAAAGGCACTTTAAAGTCAAGAATGAGGTACCTTTTCGCGCCGTTTTCCGCGCACATATTTGGACAAAGCAACCGCAACTATTCCGGACCAGGAAACGCATAGAACAACCAATAAAACGACTGACGTTTTAGGCAACGGTCCCAAATCGGTCCCGGCCTGCGCCGTCTCGACTTTTAAATACAACGTTGTCATACGATCGTATAAATCGGTCAAATAGGCATCGTTCACCGTTTGGTTACGGCGAATGGCTTTTGCAACGTTTTCAATCAACTGTCCGGCAGCAATACGCAGAGAAGCCGAGCCGTTGAAAACAGGCGTGATAAACGTATTATTTACGTTTTCCAGCGTCAGTTTGGCAGCGTCTATTTTCGTTTGATAGTACAATTCGTTATCTTCCCCGGCACGGGATAAATAGTCAAGGTATTCAGCGCTCTCGAGTGCTTTTGTTGTTACGGGCAGATACCCTTCGGTTTGGGAATATGCAATTTGTACGTCATTGGTGAGCAAATACTGCGTAAACAACCAGGACGCCAATACTTCCTGCGGATTCTCTTTATTAAAAATGCAAATAGAAGGTCCCTGCGAAATCATTTGCGGATTATCCGCATCGTATTGCGGGATCGGACGAACAACCGTTGTAAAGTCAACCATGCTTTCGGCCGCAATGTCTTGATGCATTGCCTGCGCACCCATCCAGGTAGCGCCTGCCGTTGAGTCAATGGCAAAAATACACTGCCCTGCATTGAGCCAGTTGCCGGGATAACTGGAAATATTAAACGTTGAAAAAGCGCCTGTTTTTACGTGTTCTGCAACGGTATATAATATTTTTTCGGTTTCGTCATTGAAAAGCAGCACGTTGCCGTCATCGTCGGAATAGCCGGCGTTTAACTGTTTCAGCATGGAAATCATCATGTTATCCGTGGACTTATAAATGAACGGAATCATTTCGGTTTGCCCGTTGACGACGAACGTACCGTCCTCATTTTTGGCCATGGCGGCCTCGGACACTTCCCAAATGAAATCCCACGTCAGCACGTCCGGCACGGCATAGCCGAGCTTTTCCACGAAATCCGCATTGATATAACAGGCCTCGGTAGACCGCATATACGGCACGGCGTAATAGGCGCCGTCTATCCTGCATTCGGACAGGAACTTTTCAACCATTTCGTCAGCATCCGGTCCGTCAAACAGGAGTTCACTGCCCCCGAATCCGTATTTTTCATCGGCAAACAATTCATCCAACGGGACAACGATATTGGTGCCCTGCATATACGTGGCAATATGGTCCGGATACGTGATACAAACGTTGGGTGTCGTACCCGTTTGAATATTTGTAATGACGTTATTGTAAATCTCTTTATAATCCGTAAAAGGCCGCGTTGTGATATGCACGTTGGGATATAACGCTTCAAAATCGGAAACGGCCTTTTCATAGATATCCACCTGCGTTTTGTTGGTATCGTTTTTATACCAAAACGTGATATGGATATCACTTTGCGTATCAAATGATTCCGGCATTGAAAACGCCGCTGCGGCACGCACGCCGTGACAAGACGTCAGGGCACACGTTGATGACAGTAAAATCATGGATAGAAGTACAAAACAAAGAATCTTTTTCATCCCTTTGTACCTCCCCTTGCCACGCCGGCCATTACCTGTTTGCGGAACAGTAAAAACAGCACAATCAACGGCACGGAAATCACGACGACAGCTGCCATCATACCGGGCACGTTTTCGCGGCCGAACCCGCTTTGCCGTATCTCCTGGATACCATTGGAAACAAGAAAATATGCCTCGTTATCCGTGATGAGATGCGGCCATACGTAGTTATTCCAGCATTCAATAATCTTCAGTAATACGACCGTTACAACGGTGGGACGGCAAACGGGAATCATTACTTTGCACATATATTTGAAATCGGACGTTCCGTCCACCTTTGCTGCATAATACAAATTATCCGATACGCCGGCAAAGTTTTCTTTTAACAGGTAAATATAAAAAACAGACGTTACGGACGGCAGAATCAAACCGGTAAACGTGTTCCGCAGCCCAAGGTTGGTAATAGTGACAAAATTGGTGATAATCACCAGCTCGTTGGGGATCATCATCAATGCCA
Source organism: Clostridiales bacterium UBA1770 (assembly GCA_002315325.1). Taxonomy (GTDB): domain Bacteria; phylum Bacillota; class Clostridia; order Oscillospirales; family CAG-272; genus UBA1770. The sequence goes on along the minus strand of DCGU01000043.1, from coordinate 3,444 downwards.
GGAATGCGGTGAATGCCAAGTTTTTGCCGCGGAAATTCAACCGCGAAAAAGCATAGGCAGCCGGAATAATGACAACCATCATCAACGCCGTCGTCACTACCGTAAACAAAACGGAGTTAAAGAAATAGCGGCCGAGTTTAACGGCTGAAAACGCTGTTACGTAATTTTGCAGCGTCGGACGGAGGGTAAAAAAAGCGGGAACGAGTTCCGCATCGTAAGCCCCCTGCGATTTGACGGACGTCAAAATCATCCAATAGAACGGGAACAGCACGACGACAGCCCAAAGCGCCAACAGCAAATAAATGAAAATATGCAGTATTTTTTTGCGTTTTTCGGACGCGCGTTCAATTTTTTGATAGTCAAGCGTTTGCAATTGCAACATACGGCCCTCCTTAATACTGCACGTTCTTTTTGCTGACCATCAGGTTGATTACGGTAATGGTCAATACAATAAAGAACAAAATGATGGCCGCTGCAGAAGCGTATGACGGATACCCGCCGCCGTTGCCGTACAACATATCGTAAACGTAACCGACAATCGTATTCATACCGGCCTCGTTCAAATCCGTTCCGAAGAGTGCAACCTCATCGCTGTACGCTTTAAACGCGCCGATAAAACCGGTAATGACCAAATAAAAGACAGTGGGAGAAATCATCGGCAGCGTTATCTTGGTAAAGATGCGGAACCGGGACGTCCCGTCTATTTTGGCGGCGTTGTAATAATCCTGTCTGACCGATGCCAAAGCAGCTGTCAAAATCAAGATTTTAAAAGGCATTACCACCCACACGGTATACAGACAGGTCACGAACATTTTTGCCCAATAGGGACCGTCAATAAAATCAACGGGATTACCGCCGAGTGCCTGCACCATTGCATTGACCAAACCGAGAGACGATCCGTTGTTTTTAAACAATATCATAAAAACAAGACCGACTGCCAACGTGTTGGTTACGTACGGCAAAAAATAAACTGTTTGGAACAGCTGCCGCAGGGGTTTAACGGCGTTCAATCCCAGGGAGATGAGCAGCGCCAAACCGGTGGAAACCGGCACGGTGATAATGACCATCAAAAACGTATTTTTCACTGCCTGCAGGAAATAGGTATCGTGCAAAACCTTAGAATAGTTGTAAAGGCCTATGCCGGAAAAAGTCTGTGATGCGGAATTATACCCTTCCTCGAACGAATACACGATAACGTCCACCAAGGGATACACCATAAATACGCCGAGGAACAGCAATGCCGGCAGCAAGTACAACCACGCTTTGTATTGTTGTGATTTTTTATCCATTCAAGTGTCCTTTCCGTCAGGGGCTTGGGGCTGTTGTTTGACAAAATAATGACGCGCCAACGAACGCGACAAACCATCAAGACCCGGATATAAAATACGGTCACCGACGTTATACTGGTCCAGCAAATCACGCACGTCCCACCGAATCTCTTTTTTAATGATAAAGCGGACGGTGTTCTGCGTGTTGGCATCCAAAAAAGCCTCGATATCCGTGATGCCGGACGGAATAATGCTGAAAAACGAATACTGGTTGATGATTCGCTGGTCAACGGAAGGCGGTTCGATATTCACGAACGCGCTGCTGCCCATATCGGCATCATACTGTTCTATCGTGGGGGCAATTTTGGATAAAGAATCAATGGAGAAGACGAACGCGCTTTCTTTATCCAACGCTTCCACGTACTTTGGCGGAAGCAGCCGGTTGGTTTCCTGCATATCGATGCGCCAAACAACGGAATCGCGTTTATCCAGTTTATCGAAATCGTTTTCGGAATTGGCAAAATGCAATGCAATTAACGGGGAGCGTGTCCAATCCAAAAGACGCGTCGGCAGACCATGGTGCTGTCCCACCATCATTTGTTTCCAAACAGATGCGGCGAGCGTGGGGTCCATGCCGATGGCATACTTGGTAAAATTGCGCAGAATGGAAGGCTCGATTTTAGCAGAGAGATCCTTGCAGTTGCGGCGCAGGCTGGTCGTGATTTTAAACTTTTTGTCAGGCATACCGCGGAAATAATAGGAACTGCGCAAACGATTGATTTTATCGTTATACGACGAATCCGAAATCATTTTCATAACACCGTCAATACTGTCAACAACAACTGTTTTAATCATCCGTGACCCCTCCTTTGATTTGCGTTAAATCTTCTTGCGTTCAAATCCGTGTACCCAGTCTGTACAACGGTATAAAATGAAATAAATGACCGTACTGAGTGACCAAGTGATGGGATATGCCCAGTATACGAAACGAATTTCACCAAACACGTGCATCATCGTCATAATATAAATGACACGAATAACGCACCAACAGGTCAGCATAACAACCATCGGGAATACCGATTTCCCGGCACCGCGCAAAACGGACGCCACGGCATGCGAAAATGCCAACAGACAATAGAACAGTGCGGCAATGCGCGCTTCCTGCGTACCGAACGCAATGACAGCCGTCGTATCGTCAAAAAATGCAATGAGCTGCGGCGCCCAAATATAAACGACGATACCGACCGCTTCTGCCAAGAGTGGTGTGATGACAATGCTGAACAACGCACCTTTTTTAGCACGATCGTATGCCTTGGCACCGAGATTTTGGCTGACAAACGTTGTACTTGCCATATTGAAACTGGTAATCGGCAGGAATGCGAACCCTTCAATCTTCGTATAGGCACCGTATCCGGCTGTGGCAAATTCACCAAACGTGTTAATTTGGGACTGCACTACGACGTTGGCGAGGCCAATGACAGAATTTTGAATACCCGCCGGCACACCGTAATGGATCATTTCCCCGAGAAGTTTTGCATCGAATCCGAGTTTCTTCAGGGTCACGGAATATATCTGTCCCCTGCGGCACAAATGACCCATACACAAAACGACACTGGAAAACTGGGAAATAACCGTTGCCAATGCTGCGGCCCCGACGCCGAAATGCCATACACCGATAAACAGCCAGTCCAAAAGAATATTCATAAGCGACGATACTATCAGGTAATATAAAGGGCGCTGACTGTCACCGAGCGCATTCATAATGCTGCGGCAGAAATTGTACGTTATAATCGCCAATGACCCGCAAAAATAAATGCGGAAGTACGTAACGGCATCGTCCATTACGGCCGGATCGGTATTCATCCAACGCAGAATAATCGGCGTTGTTAAGATGCCTGCAGCCGTCATAACCAAGCCGCAAACAATTGCCAGCGTTACGGTCGTGTGCACGGCACAGGAAACCTTCTCCGTATCCCCTTCCCCAAAATATCGGGAGATAACGACGCCGGAGCCGAGCGCTGCACCGATGAAAAAACTGGTAAACAAAAAGATGAGCGGCCCGGATGAGGTAACGGCGGCAAACGATGCCGTGCCGAGATATTTTCCGACAATCAGCGCGTCCGCCGTATTATATAACTGCTGAAACGTTTGACTTAAGGTAACCTCTAAAAATTCA
>DCGU01000054.1 GCA_002315325.1 Clostridiales bacterium UBA1770 | reverse complement strand
GACGACAAAGGGTTCAAGACTTTTGTCTGTTTTGAACCCTTTGTCAGCAGGCTGAGCACCTTGCCGCGGCAAGGTGCTTTTTGCATCAGTCAACGTGATGGGGATTTTCGTGAATGACAATGTGTTTGATTTCCGGGTATTTTGCTTCGATGGCGTCATGGACGCGTTCGGCAATTTCGTGCGCGTCGGCGAGTGTGAGCGCCCCGTCCACGGCGATTTCCGCTTCTACGTAGATGCCCTCGCCGAACTGGCGCGTTTTTAGGTCGTCAACGCCGAGCACACCGGGCTGCCCCAGGACAAACGTGCGGATGTCGGATTCCTTTTCCTCGCTGCAGGAAGTATCCGTCATTTTGCGAATGGCATCTCTGCCGATATCCACGCTGATTTTCAGGATGAAAAGGCAGATAATGACGCTGGCGGCCGGGTCAAAGAAGGGGAGACCCAACATGGCGCCGCCGATACCGACCAGTGAACCGATGGACGACAGGGCGTCCGAACGGTGATGCCAGGCGTCCGCCATAAATGCCGACGAATTGATTTTCTTGGCATAGTACCGTGTGTAATGGTACATGGCTTCTTTGGATACGATAGAAATAACAGCGGCCAACAGGGCAATCAGCGTGGGCGTTTGCGGTGTGGTATCTTTTAAATGCAAAAGGGTATTGATGCCGCTGTATCCGATGCCGATGCCCGTACCGCACAAAATAACGGCCAGACACAGCGAGGCCAGGCACTCAAAACGGTCGTGGCCGTATGGATGGTCGCGGTCGGCGGATTTTTTGGACAGTTTGACGCCGATAAAAGCAATCAGCGTGGCAAAGACGTCGGATGCCGAGTGGACGGCGTCCGAAACCATGGCGCCCGAATGCCCGATGATACCGGCCGCCATTTTAAAGGTGACCAAAATGGCGTTGCCGACAACGCCGACCAGGGTGACTTTGCGGATAATTTTCTTTTCGTTCACGGTGTTTTCCTCCAAAAGAGTGTGTTTCCCGGGGAAAAGAAAAAACTACCCCCGGGGACTGAAACTTCTGTCCCACAGAGATAGTACTATTCTCTGTTGTCACGTTACCGTAACCCGGCACCATGTTAAAAAACATCGCCTGCTCAGTTTGTACTGTGGATATGCATTTCATCCATACGATGGAAGGAATGTAATGCGGTGCAAAGTGAATGTATCATTACTTTATCACGAAACGGCACGTTTGTCAATAGGGTAGTGAAACGCGCCGCCCGTGACCGACGGCGGTGTAAAAGTATAAATGAACAGAAATGAACAAAAAACGAATCCGGGCGCCTTGCCGGGATTCGTTTTTGCATTGTATTTATTTCGTTGCGGTTTTGTGATACGCCAGGCGCTCGTCTCCGCTTACCAGATGAATGATGCCGCAATAGGCAAATCCGTTTTTTTGCAGGGACTGCTGCATCGGGACATTGTCGCGGTGCGTGTCGATGCGCAGATTGTGGCATTTGGTCAGACACCAATCGTAACAGAAGGAGGCGACGCCGCAGCGGTGCTTGGCGACGGCGATGCGGTGGATGACGCCGTAGGGTTCGTCATTGGGCCAACGTCCCTCGTAAATGACGCTGTAGGTCGGCTCGCCCGTGGTGAAAAAGCAAAAGACGCCGGCAATATCGTTGCCCTGCAAACACAGGAAAAAGTGCCCGGCATCGATATCGTTGCGGATAACGTCGGCGGAGGGATAACCGCCGCTCCACTGTTCCATATTGCCGTTTTGTCGCATATAGCGGCGCGCGTCGTCAAAAATCGGCATAATGCGGGGCAAATCGTAGGGTACTGCCGGCCGAATGGTGAAATCGTTTGCCATGGCGTACTCCTTTCATTTCTTTGGTGCCGAAAAGGTTACCCTTATTATACCACAAATTGGGAAAAACGACGATAGACGTGCAGGATTTGCTGCAATTAGGCACTTCTCCGGGGGTGTTTGCAAACGAAACGGCACCGTTTTGCAAAAAATGAATAAAAATATGTTTTCAAATATGTTTTATGCTATAATAGAGGCAATAGGGAAGCACGCCGTCTTTCTTACGCAGAGAGCGCTTTCTTCTTCCTAAAATAAAATTATTGCAAAAGGAGCGAACGTGCCATGAGACCGTGTGTCCCCATTCCGTGCTTTTTCGGCGATATGGATTTTTGCGAAGCCATTAAAAAGGTGGCAACCCTCGGTTTTGACGCCGCCGAAACCTATAACTGGAAGAATTTGGATCTTGACCGCGTGCGCGCAGCCTGCGCGGACAGCGGCGTGGAACTGTTGTCCATGTGTACCTCGGAGTTCCGTATGACCGACCCGGCATTTCGTACGGCGTGGCTGCAGGGCCTGCGGGAAAGCTGCGAAGCGGCAGTTCGCGTCGGTGCCAAAAAACTGATTACGCAGGTCGGCCCCGATACGGGTGCCGAACGCGCGGCACAGCATGCCGCCATCGTGGAAACGCTGGAACAGGCCAAGCCTATTTTGGATACCTACGGTGTGACGATTATGCTGGAGCCGCTCAACGTGCTGGTGGACCACCCCGGCTACTATTTGACGCGGGCGCAGGAGGGCTTTGATATCGTGCGCGAAGTTGGCCATCCTTACGTCAAAATCGTCTACGATATCTATCACCAGCAGGTGACCGAGGGCAATATCATCCCAAGCATTATCAACAACCTGGATTGTATCGCCCACCTGCACAGTGCGGGGCACCCGGGACGCATCGATTTGCAGTTCGGCGAAAACGATTATCGGTGATTTTTGACCGCGTGGATGCTGCCGGCTATACCGGTGCCTGCGGACTCGAGTTCCGTCCCACGCTGGGCCCGGTTGCGTCGCTGCTGGCATTCCGCAAAATTTATCTCGGCTGATTATTGGAAATGGAGAAAAGAGCAATCATGGAAATCATCTATCAAAAAAACGGAGAAAAGATTATTGCACAGGCTATCGCCGCCGCGCACGAGGCAGGGAAATCGGTGGTACGCCTGACCGGCAATTATGAAATCAGCGACGTCATCGTTATTCCGTCCCACACGACGATTATTATGGAGGATTGCCGTCTGCGGCTGGCCGACGGCGTATACAGCCAGATTTTCACCAATGAACACGCCAAGTCAAGCGACGTGCGCGACGAGGATATTCATATTAAGGGCATCGGCACGGCCGAACTCGACGGCGGCGTCTATAACGGCCTGTGTGAACGCAACGCCAACCGCGACGGCCGCCCGCCCATTTGGATCAACTGTTTTCTCGTATTCGGCCATATCGACCGCTTTTCCATTGAAGGTATCTCCTGTCTGAAATCCCGTTGGTATTCCATGGCGATTGTGGACAGCACGTGCGGCACCGTTCGCGATATTTATTTTGACGGCGACTGCCGCCGCATCGACGGCAAGACCGGCAAAGAAACGTCGGGACTGATCCGTGAACTGTACGAGGAAACAATCAATAAGAACGGCGACGGCATCGATATTTGCAGCGGCTGCCACGATATTCTGATTGAAAACCTGACCGGGTTTACCGAGGACGATACCGTTGCACTCGGTAATTTATTCCGTGTCGGCCCCGACGGCGTACTCGGCCCGACGCCTATGATGCGGGCGTACGGTATGAGCGGCAAATGCTGCGATATCTGCAATATTATCATCCGTAATATTCGTTCGTCCTGTTTCTGCTCCCCCGTGCGCCTGCTCAACCAGGGCGGTCCCAGACTCTACAACGTGCTGATTGACGGTGTTTTCGACGCCTCGCTGAACGACGCGCACACCAATCACGGCGACTGCGGTGTGATGATCGGCGATGTTGAGCCCTACGGTGACCGTCAGCCCGGTCCCGACGAAACCTTCAATATTACGGTACGCAACGTGGTGTCGCGCGCCGATACCGCCCTGCGCGTGTACGGCGGCATTTCCCATTTTGTCTATGAAAATATACAGGGCTTCGACCGCTGCCCGCAGGTCGTTGACGTGTCGGGTGCGACGCTTGTCGACGATTGAATTTATAAACGTAACGCAAAAAAGGAGAACAACGTGAACGATTGCATTCATATTACCAAATGGGAATACGTGCCTGCATCCGCTTATGAAACGGACGACGAAATCCGCAATTTTTCCTACGTTTCGCATGCGGGGCTGACCCTTTGCGAATCCCGCGGTGTGCCTGCTTACAGCGACGTGCCCGGTAAAACGTACGAGCGTATAAGCTCCGACAACGGGAAAACCTGGTCCCCCTGGGAGGATAAAACCAAATCGGTGTACACCTATTTCGGTGAAGATGAAATGTTCCCCTGGAGTTACGGGCAGCCGCTGTGGAACCCGGTGCATTGCCATACGGTAAAGGTGTACGTCAACCGTCTCGGTATCGGCGGTGCCGTCGCCGCGGAAAAACGGTATTGGGAAGGGAAACTGCAAAACGAACATACCTATTTGCAAATTACCGACGCAGACGGTAGGGAATCCCTGCAAATGGTGCGCTACGAGGACGGCCCTGCGTTCGTACCGGGCGGTGCCGCACAGGAATATGCCGAGGAGAACCTTTGCAGCTGCGCCTACTTCACCTTTATGAAAAACGGCGACATTCTGCTGCCGCTCGGCGTTCCCGCTTCCCGCTGCTCCTTGCACGGCGGTCCCGATTGGAAAACCGAAAGCCCGGAAATCGACGGGCAGTTCTGCGGCCTAATGGTCGCCCGCGGTACCTTCAATAAGGCAAGCGGCACCTACGACTTTACGTTCTCACGCCCCGTTGTGCCCAATTCCTATTTCGTGTCGCGCGGTGTGTGCGAAACGACCGTGGCGGAACTGCAATCCGGACGGATTTTGATTGTCTTCCGCGGTTCCAAGGCGCAATCCGACGCCTGGGGTACGCGTGTGGAGGACCATATGCCGCCCGTCAAATGGTACATCTTCTCGGATGACGGCGGCATAACCTTTACACCGCCCATGCCGTGGCACTTCGACACGTGTGAATTCTTTTATTCTTCTGCGTCCCTGTCACAGCTGGTCCGCAGTGAAAAGAACGGACGGCTGTATTGGATCGGCAATATCACGGGACCCGATGCCTGGGGCAACGCACCGCGCTGGCCGCTGTATATCTGCGAGGTCGACGAAAAATGGGGCGTTCTGAAAAAGGACACGCTCACGGTCATCGATACCAAGGCCGAGGACGAGAGCAACAGCGTGGAATTTTCCAATTTCAATATTTACCAGGACCGTGAAACGGGAAAATTGGAGATGATGCTGACCAAACGCGCCGCCTATGATTTGCCGGATGGGAATACCGCCCCCGGCGGTATTTGGCGGTACACAATCGAACTGCCCGATTGATTTCTGCCAACGGTCATTCGTTTAACTTTAAATAACCCAACAAGACTGCCGAATTTTCGTTCGGCGGTCTTTTTTTCATTAAAAATCGCAAAAAACAAAAGTATTTTCCGCCGCACGGGTGTAGTCGTTTTGAAATTCACCGTGCATCCGGTATATTGCCGATTTTCCAAAATACCGACAATCGTTTTGGTCTCCCAATGATACGGATTGCTATACTTTTTGTGTGTCGAAACCATATTCTTCTTTTCAAAATAAGCCGTTGGAATCAGTATCTCTTCTTGTGTCAGTTGTTTCGCAATTTGCGTAGGTCCTCTTCCTTTTAAGCACAAATCATAAATATACCGAACAATCTTTGCGGCTTCCTCATCAATCACCCATTGCTTGGAATCGGTCGGAGATTTCATATACCCGAATGCCACGCCGGATGAAATCCGTTCGCCTTTAGATGCCTTCGCTTGTTGCACTGCCTTGATTTTCTTTGAAGTCTGTGCCGCGTACCATTCGTTGAAGATATTGGAGAACGGCATCATTTCGGTGCCGGTGTCCTTAAATGTATCTACGTTTTCCTGTATGGCGATAAATCGGACGCCCAACGTCGGATATTGGATTTCAAGAAAGTTTCCGACCTCCAGATAGTTTCTGCCGAATCGGCTAAGGTCTTTGACGATGATCGTCCCGACTTTACCGGCTTCCGCCATTGCTTGCATCCGCTTGAAATCCGGACGCTCAAAGGTGGTGCCGGAGATACCGTCGTCAACAAAGAACTCCGGATGCAGGTATCCATTTTTCTTTGCGTAGTCAAGCAAAATATCTTTTTGGTTGCTTATTGAGTTGCTCTCGCCCTCACGCCCGTCATCCTGACTGAGACGGCAGTAGAGGGCTGTTATTTTTTCTTCCTGCCCTTGGTTTGGTGTAGTTGTCATATTCCATACTCCTTTCTGACAACCGGGCACGGTATAAAGCTATTGCAATTATACCGTACCACGCATTTTTAATCAAATGTGCGTTTTGTTGTCAGATTCAGTTCGGAAAAGCAGTAAATCTTTGAATTGTCGGAGCACGGATTGTATGCCGTCTTCCGAAAAGTGGGTAGACACCTCAAATGTCGTTCCGCCGATTTTCGTTGTAAAGCGGCTCTGGCTGTTTGGGAAAGCCCTGATTCTTTGTGGATCGTTTAAGGACGGAGACATATATTCCGATAAAACAATCGGGCGTGTGTCATCAATCGGTCCTGGGCCGAGTAAAACCTTGTATGATATTTTCTGTAGCATACCTTGCCACCGGTATTTTCAAATACTTCCTTATGTGGCGTTGGCATATCCTGCCGATTTCATTTTTTTCGTGTCTTTTTACGTCGCGACAAAAGTAAATCGAGTCAGTTTGCCGTATGAATAGGGTGAAAAGAAATCACACCCGTGTTTTTGAAAAAACGAAAGACAAAAAGCACGGAAATTAAGAAACGAAAGGAATAAAACGAATGCTGTTTTATCGAATTGATGCGTTTGACGAAAAGATGCCGGAAGAGAACGGTGCGGAAGAAGAGAAGGCTGAAGAAAGCTATGCCCGCAGCCGCCGCTCCGAGCGTGCCAAGGCACGTGAACTCCAGCTCAAAATGAATGAGTTCAATGCCCGTTTCAACGGCAAGACGTATTTTTGCCCCGTTGAAAACGATGACGGCAAACTGCTTGCCGCCGCCATCACCGACAACCGTAAAGAAATGGAAGACAACTTCGCCGGTTTCTTCAAAGTTTGGGGCGTGGCCGATAGCAAAGTGTCTGCGGAAGAGATTACGCTGCAGGACCTGACCAATCTGTTGTCCGGTGCCGCCCGCAACGGTTTTATTCGCGATGAGGACGACGTCATGGAGATGTTCGGGTTGGACGCCGTCTACGGCAATGCCCGCCGTCTGTTCCGCACGGCGGATTTCGGCGAAAATATGATTTCCGAAAAGAGCCGTGAAGATATCGTTGCCCAAATTGAAAAAACACTGTATGCCGAAACGCTGTTGCCGGAAATCGAGAGAATTTACGCCGTGCCGGCCAAGAACGGCTTTTTCGGTCATCCCTGCCACTACGTGATGATGACCGTGGATGACGAGGACGTACGCCGCGATACCTACCGCGCGCTGCTGTCGGCACTGTATGCAAACGGCCGCCTGTACTCCAAACGCTATTGGTATATGGATGCCGAACCTTCGGATTTGCCGGGGCACCGCGAACTCAACCGTATGTTTTCCACCTGCCGCGGCGGCACGATTATCGTCCGTGTGAAGCCCGGTGATGACAGTGAGGATAATTCGCATGCTTCGGCCATGCGCGAATTGGCGAACACGTACAGCCGCGTCATTCGCGAGTGGCAAAACGACGTGCTGACGATTCTCTGCATTCCCTATGAATGTCAGCGCACCCGCGATATGTTCTACGAATACCTCGGCAACGTGAATTTTATCGAGTGCCGTGAAGAACTCGCCCGCGGCGACGTGGCGCGTCATTATTTGCAGGCTTTGTGTCGTGAAAAACACGTACGCCCGACGAAAAAACTCTATGAGAAACTGAACGATGATTTCGGTTACCGCACCAATGAACTCAAAAATATTTTTGAGGTTTGGTACAACGCCCGTCTGAAGACCGTTGTCTTCCCGCAATATAAGGATGTCAGCCGCACGGCTGCGGCAGCTGCCGCCGAAGGGGCCTGCGGTTCTGCTTACGAACGCCTGATGGCGCTGGTCGGCCTTAAAAATGCCAAAAAAGTCATCAACCAGGCCAAGGATTATTTCGCCGCACAGACCGCTCTGCGCGACAAGGGATTTAAAAACGACCGTCCCATGATGAGTATGGTCTTCACCGGAAATCCCGGTTCCTGCAAGACGACGGTGGCCCGTTTGGTTGCCGAAATTTTCCGCGATCTCGGTATTTTGAGTGAAGGCAGACTGGTGGAATGCGGCCGCGGCGACCTCGTCGGTAAGTACGTCGGTTGGACTGCCCAGCAGGTCAAAAAGAAATTCCGCGAGGCGCAGGGCAGTGTGCTCTTCATTGACGAGGCGTATTCGCTGGTGGACGACCGCGACGGCTCCTTCGGTGACGAGGCCATCAATACCATTACCCAGGAAATGGAGAACGCCCGCGACGACGTGCTGGTCATCTTTGCCGGTTACCCCGACAAAATGGAAAACTTCCTGCGCAAAAATCCCGGTCTGCGTTCCCGTATTGCCTTCCACGTGCACTTTGACGATTACAACGCCGACGAACTGTGCGACATCTCCAAAATGATTGCACAGGAAAAGGGACTCGTCCTGTCCGACGCGGCATTGGAAAAAATGCACGGCGTTTATGAAAAACTGGCTGCAGGTCCCGACTTCGGTAACGGCCGTGCCGCCCGCAATATCGTGGAATCTGCCAAGATGGCCATGGCGTCCCGCCTGATGAAGGGTGACGTGGCTGCGCTGACCAAGGAGCAGGTTGTCACGGTGCTGCCGGAGGATATCGATATGCCCGTGATGGGTGCTGCGCCCGAAAAACGCGCCGTCGGCTTCTGATGCCGCGCGTATGCGGGGGAGGGAAAACCTCCCCTTTAATATGCCAAAAAACACAATCTTGTAATAAGAAAGGAAATAATCGATGCCATTCGTACCATACGTTGTGGAGCGTGAAGGCAATGCCGAGCGCTCGTTTGATATTTTCTCCCGTTTGCTCAAGGACCGCATCATTCTGTTGTCCGATGAAATCAACGAACAAACCGCTGCCCTGACCGTGGCGCAGATGCTGTACCTGGAGGCGCAGGACCCCGAAAAGGATATTTGTCTGTATATCAATTCCCCCGGCGGCGTCGTGACGGCCGGTATGGCAATTTACGACTGTATGCAGTATATCAAGTGTGACGTATCCACCATTTGTATCGGTATGGCCGCCTCCATGGGGGCGTTCCTGCTGTCTGCCGGTACCAAGGGCAAACGTATCGCACTGCCCAACAGTGAAATCATGATTCACCAGCCTCTCGGCGGCACGCAGGGGCAGGCGACCGATATACGCATCCATGCGGAACACATTCTGCGTACCCGTGAAAAACTCAACCGCATTTTGGCGGCAAACACGGGGAAGTCGGTGGAAGAAATTGCCCGCGACACCGAGCGCGATAACTTCATGACGGCCGAGGAAGCCAAGGCCTACGGGCTGATTGATAAAATTATCACCAATAGGGCTTAATGGAACGGCGGCAATGCAATTATCAGCATTGCCGCCGTTTTTTGTTAATTAAATGCGGCTTTTTGCTTTTTTATGATTGTGCCCAGCGAAACGGCCTGTCTTACTCACCTGTTTTTTGTGCATATTGTTCTTTTTGCCTTATATTTTTCGTTGATTATGACAACGCAATTGTCATTGTAAACAAATCGCCGTTGTGTTATAATTTAAATAGACCTTAAAGGTCAAAAAATCTTACGGAGGATTATTCTAATGAAAAGAATTCTTGCTCTCGCTCTTGTTCTTTTGATGGTTGGCGCATGCGCTCTGACGGCCTGCGGCGGCACGAAAGAAAAAGAAATCGCCGTTGTTACCGACGTCGGTCAGTTGATGGACGGCGGCTTCAACCAGGGTACCTATGAAGGCGCAAAGGCTTATGCCGAAAAGACCGGCAAAACCTATCAGTATTATCAGCCCGCCAACGGCGCTGACGCCACCGATAACGACCGTATCGCTGCTATGCGTTTGGCTGTTACCAACGGCGCGAAAGTCGTTGTTGCTCCCGGCTTCCTGCAGCAGTCCGCTATGGCAACCGTTGCAGCAGAAAACCCCGACGTTAAGTTCGTATTCGTAGACGGTTGGGCATTCGGTCAGGCAAACGTGACCGCCATCGTTTACAAAGAACAGGAATCCGGTTACATGGCCGGTTACGCCGCTGTTAAAGACGGTTATACCAAACTCGGCGGTACCTTCGGCGGCGGCGGTTCCAACCCTGCCTGCAACCGTTACGCTTACGGTTACGCCCAGGGCGCAGCCGATGCTGCGAAGGAACTCGGCAAGACCGTTGACGTGAAGATTTCCTTCAAGTACGGCGACGGCTTCTCTGCTTCTCCCGAACTGCAGAGCCAGATTTCCAGCTGGTACGCTGACGGCATCGAAGTCGTATTCGCTTGCGGCGGTTCCATGTTCCAGTCCGTTAAGTCTGCAGCCGAAGAAACGCAGAATGGTAAGATCATCGGTGTTGACGTTGACCAGTCTTCTCTGTCCGATCGCGTTATCACTTCCGCTGTGAAGGGTCTGGCCGTTTCCGTTGAAAAGATTCTGGGTGAAATCTACGACGGCAAATGGGATGCTGAACTCTCCGACAAGGCTTCCAACCTCGGTGCAACCGACGACGCTACGGGTATTCCCGCTAAGTTTGACCGCTTCACCACCTTCAACCAGGCTGATTACGACGCTCTGTTTGCAAAAGTGAAGAGCGGCGCCATCACCATTAAGGCCGAAGTTGCCGAAAACTGCAACGACGCTGCATGGTGGACGAATGCCTTCGCCGGCAACTCCGCTATCAATATCACGCTCGAAAAATAATTGAACCGCTGCGTAAGCAGCACAGTAAAACAGCCAAAAAGAAAGGACTTTTGTCCTTTCTTTTTGGCAAATGCCGCATTTTGTGCGACGTTTGCCAAAGAGAAAGTAACGAATGCCCCAAATATATACAGGAAAGGATATCGTAACCATGGATGAAGTACAAAAGGCCCCATCGGCCGCCCCGGAATCGCCGTACGTGATTGAAATGAGTCATATCACCAAGGTGTTCCCCGGTATCAAAGCCAACGACGACATTACCCTGACCTTAAAAAAAGGAGAAATCCACGCCCTGCTCGGTGAAAACGGTGCCGGCAAATCCACGCTGATGAGCGTGCTGTTCGGTTTGTATCAACCGGACGGCGGGCAGATTTTCTACCAAGGCAATCCGGTAAAAATTAATAACCCGAACGATGCCACGGCACTCGGCATCGGTATGGTGCACCAGCATTTCAAACTGGTGGAATGCTTTACCGTGCTGGAAAACATTATCCTCGGTGCCGAAACCACCAAACTCGGGTTCCTGCAGAAAAAGCAGGCGCGCGAGAAGGTGATGGCGCTTTCCGAAAAGTACGGCCTGCAGATTGACCCGGACGCCAAAATTGAGGATATCACCGTCGGTATGCAGCAGCGTGTTGAAATTCTCAAGATGCTGTACCGCGAAAACGATATCTTAATTTTCGACGAACCGACCGCCGTACTCACGCCCCAGGAAATCGACGAACTCATGCAGATTATGAAGAACCTGGCGGCCGAGGGCAAATCCATCCTGTTTATCACGCATAAGCTCAACGAGATTATGGCGGTTTCCGACCGCTGCTCCGTTTTGCGCAAGGGTAGATACATCGGTACCGTCAATATCAGCGACACCGACAAGCAGTCGTTGTCCAATATGATGGTCGGCCGCCCCGTGCAGCTCGTCGTGGATAAGGATGCGGCGCATCCCGCGGACGTTGTCCTGTCGGTGCAGCACCTGTCCGTCAAGAGCAAGCTGCATAAAAAGGACGCCGTGCACGACGTGTCGTTTGACGTACGTGCGGGCGAGGTTGTCTGCATTGCCGGTATCGACGGCAACGGTCAAACCGAACTGGTCTACGGGCTGTCCGGTTTGGAACCCCTCGAAAGCGGTAAAATCGAACTGTGCGGCAAAGATATTACGGGTCTCTCCATCCGTCGGCGCAGCCTGTCCGGTATGAGCCACATCCCGGAGGACCGTCATAAGCACGGTTTGGTGCTGGATTACAGCCTGGAAAACAATATCGTCCTGCAGCAGTATTTCGAGCCGCAGTTCCAAAAGAACGGCTTTATCCGTTTTGACAAAGTACGCGAGTATGCAACCGAGCTGATTGAAAAGTTTGACGTGCGCAGCGGCCAGGGACCGATTACGATATCGCGTTCCATGTCCGGCGGTAACCAGCAAAAGGCCATCGTGGCCCGCGAAATGTGCCGTGCACACGATTTGCTCATCGCCGTCCAGCCCACGCGCGGCCTTGACGTCGGCGCCATCGAATTTATTCACCGTGAAATTGTCAAAGAGCGCGATGCCGGTAAGGCCATCCTGCTCGTTTCCCTGGAACTCGACGAGGTTATGAACCTGTCCGACCGCATCCTGGTGATGCACGGCGGTGAAATCGTCGGCGAATTCAATCCCAAAGAAGTCGACGTGCAAACGCTCGGTCTGTATATGGCCGGCGCCAAACGCCAAAACGAAGGAGAGGAGGGAACCGCACATGAAGCGTGAACAGAATAATACAGGCAACAACGGTTTTGTCGATTTCCTGCGCAAAGACAGCGTGCAGTCCGTCCTGTCTTCCTTGATTTGTATTTTGGGCGGTATTGTCATCGGCTTTATCGTGATGCTGGTGATTGCTGCAACGTCCGACACGATTTCCATCGGTCAGGCTTTTCAGGGCATCGGCATTTTGCTGGCCGGCCCGTTCTCCAGCGGTATTTTCAAATACGTGATTGCCAATCTCGGCAATATGATCTTCTACGCCGTCCCCCTGATTTTGACCGGTTTGTCGGTGGCCATCGCCTTCAAAACGGGTCTGTTTAATATCGGTGCCCCCGGCCAGTACCTTATGGGTACGGCAGGCTCCTTGTACGTGGCACTGACGTTCAAAACCGAGGGCGGTTTTAAGGGCCTTTTGGTTTGGCTGTTGGCGATTCTTGTCGGTATTGCCCTCGGTATGCTGTGGGGCGCTATCCCCGGCATGTTCAAGGCCCTGTTCGGCGTCAACGAGGTTATCGTCTGCATTATGACCAACTGGATTGCCGCCAATCTGGTCAGCTGGTTCTTTAACGGTAAGGAATCTCTGATTAACAACGGGCACGGTAAATCCGGGTATCTCATTACGACGGCGCAAACCGGCAACGGTACGCCGACCCTGGGACTGGGCAAACTGTTCGGCGGTTCCTATTTGGATATCGGTATTTTCATCGCAGTACTTGTGGCCGTCGCTATGTATATCATGATGAACAAAACGACGTTCGGCTACGAACTCAAGGCCTGCGGTTACAACCGCAACGCCTCCAAGTACGCCGGTATGAACGAAAAACGTAATATTATCCTGTCCATGGCTATTGCAGGTGGTCTCGCCGCCCTGGCAGGTGCCTTGTACTATTTGAACCCCGGTATCGAGTTCAAATTCTCGTCCGCCTATTCCAAACTCCCCGATTACGGTTTCAACGGCATTCCCGCCGCCCTGTTGGCCTCCAACAATCCCGTCGGCGTTATCTTCTCGGGTCTGTTCCTGCGCTACCTGGGTGAGGGCGGTAACAACCTCGTTTCCGCCGGTTTTAACCGCTATATCTCGGATATCATCATTGCTCTGATTATTTACTTCGCCGGTTTCTCCAAACTGATTCGCGATATCATCAAACGTAAATTGAAAAACGCCGTGCCGGAAAAGAACCCCGATAAACCTGCCGCCCCTGCGGTTGCTCCCGCCTCGGCAGAACCGGTAAAAGACGACGAAGCGGCCAAACCCGATGCCGAAAATGCGGAAGGAGGTAAACAGGCATGACGTTCATTCTGCAAAAAACGCTGATTTATTCAATCCCGCTTTTGATTGTGGCGCTCGCCGGTATGTTTGCCGAACGCAGCGGTATCATCAACCTGGCCCTGGAAGGTGAAATGATTTTCGGTGCCTTTATCGGCGGCATCGTTGTGTATTTGTTCCAAAAGGGCGATATTCTGACGGATAAACCGCAGCTGATGTATATCATCATTATGCTGATTGCGGCCGCAGCCGGCGCCCTCTATTCGTTGCTCTTGTCCTTCTCGGCCATCAAACTCAAGGCCGACCAGACCATCGGCGGTACGGCACTGAATATGCTGGCACCCGCCATCGTCAATACGCTGGCACTGCTGTTGTTCAACCAGGAAAAGATCGTGCCCCTGAAGGCCACGAACTTCGTTTTAATCAACGAGGGTTCCAAGGGCATCGCCGCAGTTCTGACGGACAAGGCGTATATTTCTACCTACGTCATTATCGCCGTATTCGTGATTATGTCGATTTGGGTATATAAAACCAAAACCGGTATGCGTATGCGTGCCTGCGGTGAACATCCCCAGGCAGCAGACAGCGTCGGTATCAACGTCGCTGCCATGCGGTATCTCGGCACCACCATTTCGGGTGCTTTGGCCGGCGTCGGCGGTTACGTCTACGTCGCCACAACGGCGGGCGGTACGGCTGAAAGTACCGTTGCCGGTATGGGCTTCCTGGCCCTGGCCATCATGATTTTCGGTAACTGGAAGCCGCTCGGTATCGCACTCGGTGCCTTCCTGTTCGGATTCTTAAAGTGCATCGGTGCCGTTTCTTCCTCCATCGATTTCTTCAAAAACCTGGGTATGCCCATGTATTTCTACAACATTATTCCGTATTTCGTCGTTCTGGTCGTTCTGGCACTGACTGCCAAGAAGTCCGGCTGCCCGAAGGCGGAAGGTATCCCTTACGATAAGGGTCAACGTTAACGATTTTCCACGCAAAAATAATGACACGGCGGCGATGCGTCGCCGCCGTGTTTTCAACGAATTCACAGTAAGAGAAGGCAATCATGGCAAAGTTATATTTCAAATACGGCGCAATGGGGTCCAGCAAAACGGCACAGGCGCTGATTACAAAGTTTAATTACGAGGAGCGGGGCATGAAGGTCTGGCTTCTCAAACCGGCCACGGACTCCCGTGACGGTGTCAGTACCATCCGTTCCCGCATAGGGCTCTCTGCCGAGGCAGAGGTGGTCGCCGCAGACTTCGACGTGCGCGCGGCCCTGGTGGATCATCCCGGCATCGACGTTGTCATTGTGGACGAGTGTCAGTTTATGGCCCCCGCCCAGATCGACGCCCTGCGCACCATCGTGGACGAGGACAATATCCCCGTGTTGTGCTTCGGTTTGCGCACCGATTTCAGAACCAAACTGTTCCCCGGCTCACAGCGCCTGCTTGAAATCGCCGATTCCATCACCGAAATCAAGACCATTTGCGCCTGCGGGTCCAAGGCGATCGTCAACGCCCGGTTGGATGCCAACGGGAAAATCATCACCCACGGCGCACAAATTATGCTGGGCGGCAACGACAGATACGTTGCCATGTGCCACAAGTGCTGGAGCAAACAAATTGCAGACCAAAAGGTTTGAGAAAGTGATTGTCAAAAGAGGGATTTAAAATGGACGTAACGAAAATTCTCGGTATGTGCGACCACACGCTGCTGTCGCAGACGGCGACGCAGGCGGAAATCCGCGCCATTTGCGATGACGGCATGAAATATCACACGGCGTCGGTTTGTATCCCGGCGTCCTACGTTAAATTTGCCAAGGACTACGTCGGCGACAAACTGACCATCTGTACGGTCATCGGCTTCCCCAACGGGTATTCCACCACCGCAGTCAAAGTATTCGAGACGCAGGATGCCCTCCAGAACGGTGCCGATGAAATCGATATGGTGATCAATATCGGTGCACTCAAGGACGGCCGCTATGACGAAGTGCTGGGGGAA
This sequence comes from Clostridiales bacterium UBA1770, assembly GCA_002315325.1. GTDB lineage: Bacteria > Bacillota > Clostridia > Oscillospirales > CAG-272 > UBA1770. The sequence continues at coordinate 84,245 of DCGU01000054.1, read as the reverse complement.
ATCAAGGCAATCAAGGCCGCCTGCGGCACGCACGTGCTCAAGGTGATTATCGAGACGTGCCTGCTCACCGACGAGGAAAAAATCAAAATGTGTGAAATCGTCTCTGCCTCCGGCGCCGATTTCATCAAAACCTCCACCGGTTTTTCCAAGGCCGGCGCAACGTTTGACGACGTGGCCCTGTTTGCCGCACACGTCGCCCCGCACGTTAAAATCAAAGCAGCGGGCGGCATCTCCTCCCTGGAGGATGCGGAAAAGTTCGTCTCCCTCGGCGCTTCGCGCCTGGGCACCAGCCGCATCGTCAAAATCGTCAAAAATATGCCCGAACAGTCGGGATATTGATGACATTTTTGCGCGGTCTGTGCATTTTTTAATAAAACAAGCCGCATGAAAAATGCACAGACCGCACAAAACGGATTGAGCATTTTTCAAAGGTTAAAGAAAGGAAGTTAAATTATGAGTAATTATCCTACCCCCCACATAAATGCTTCCCCCGCGGATTTTGCCAAAACCGTGCTGATGCCGGGTGACCCGCTACGTTCCAAATTCATTGCCGAAAACTTTTTGACGGATGCCAAGCTCGTGAATAACGTGCGCGGTGTACAGGGGTACACCGGTACCTATCACGGCACGCGCGTTTCGGTCATGGCCAGCGGTATGGGTATGCCTTCCATCGGTATCTACTCCTACGAGTTATATAACTTCTTCGGTGTGGACAATATCATCCGCGTCGGCTCCGCCGGCGGTATGGTGGAAAAGGTCCACGTGCGTGATATCGTCATCGGGCAGGGGGCCTGCACCAATTCCAATTTTGTCAACCAATATCATTTGCCGGGCACCTTTGCCCCCATTTCCGACTTTACGATTCTGTCCACCTGCGTGGAAACCGCCAAAGAGATGAATCTGCACTACCACGTGGGCAACGTATTGTCCAGTGACACGTTTTACGGGGACGAGGCGGGTTTGCCCGATGCCCTGAAGGGAACGCCGCAGTGGGCTAAAATGGGCGTGCTGTGCGTCGAGATGGAGAGCGCCGCTCTCTATATGAACGCGGCGCGTGCCGGCAAGCGCGCGCTCGGTGTCTTTACCATTTCGGACCATCTGCTCACGGGCGAGGCCACCACGGCAGAGGAACGTCAGAATTCCTTCACCGATATGATGGAATTGGCGTTGAATACGGCAGTCAAATTGGATAAAGAAGGTAAATAACGATGAAACGCGTATTTTTATTGGTACTTGACAGTTTCGGTATCGGAGAAGAGCCCGATGCCGCCGCATTCGGCGACGTTGGTGCCAATACGCTCCGTTCCATCACAAGGTCCCCCTATTTCGATATGCGAAATATGAAAGAAGCAGGCTTCGGCAATATTGATGGTGTGACCTGTCCCGCCATTACGCTGACGCCGACGGCCGCCGTTGCCCGCTTGCGGGAGAAATCCATGGGCAAGGATACGACCATCGGACACTGGGAGATTTCCGGTATCGTCTCTCCCTCGCCGTTGCCGACCTTCCCGGACGGGTTCCCCAAAGAAGTGCTGGATGCGTTCAGCGCGGCAACCGGTCGCGGCGTGCTGTGCAATAAACCCTATTCCGGCACGCAGGTCATTGCCGATTACGGGGAAGAACACCTCAAAACCGGTAATTTAATTGTCTATACCAGTGCCGACAGCGTGTTCCAAATTGCCGCGCACGAGGATCTCGTGCCGCCCGAACAACTCTACGAATACTGCCGCATGGCACGCAAAATCCTGACGGGAAAATATGCCGTCGGCCGTGTGATTGCACGCCCGTTTGTCGGTACCCCCGGCAATTTTACCCGTACGGCCAACCGCCACGATTTCTCCCTGGAACCGACCGGCACGACCGTGCTGGACGCCGTCAAGGCGGCAGGACAAGACGTGATTGCCGTCGGTAAAATTTCGGATATTTTCGCCGGCCGCGGCATTACCGAGACCTTGTTTACCCACGGCAATACCGAGGGTATGCAAACGTCGCTGCAGGTGCAGAAAAAGGACTTCCGCGGGTTGTGCTTTATCAATCTCGTGGACACGGATATGCTGTACGGGCACCGCAACGACGTGGACGGCTATGCAAAGGCCATTGCCGAGTTTGATACCTGGCTGCCGACCTTTTTGGCAGGCATGCAGGAGGACGACGTCTTTATGGTGACGGCCGATCACGGTTGCGACCCAGGTGACGTTTCCACCGACCACACCCGTGAATACGTGCCCCTGATGGTGTTCGGCAAAAAAATCAAGCCGACGAACCTGGGAACGCGGCCCTGCTTCGCCGATATCGGCGCCACGGTGGCCGAAATGCTGGACGTGCCGTTTGAAACGGTCGGCCGCAGTTTTTACCGTTTGCTCAAATAAGACGAAATTATTACATAAAATAGGGCAGGGAGCGGACACGTGACGTGTGCGGTCCCTGCCGATACTTATAACGGAGGTTTTCTGTATGCAGTACAGAATGTATGACGTCATTCAAAAAAAGAAAATGGGGCAGGCATTGTCAAAAGAGGAAATTGCCTACTTCGTAAATGGGTACACGCACGGGGATATTCCGGACTACCAGGCATCCGCCCTGTGTATGGCTATTTGCTGCCGCGGTATGAACCATGAGGAAACCGCGGATTTGACCGATGCCATGATGCGTTCCGGTGACGTCATTGACCTGTCTGAATTTGGCCGCCTTTCCGTGGACAAACATTCCACGGGCGGTGTCGGCGATAAAACGACGCTGATTATTTCCCCCATCGTTGCCGCACTCGGCGGTAAACTGGCCAAAATGTCCGGTGAGGGACTGGGCCACACCGGCGGGACCATCGACAAACTCCGCGCCATTCCCGGGTTCAGAACCGATATGTCGGAACAGGCGTTTTTGGACGTCGTGCGCCGCGTGGGGATGAGTGTCGTGGGCCACTCCGCCGAACTGGCACCTGCCGACAAAAAACTGTACGCCCTGCGTGACGTTACGGCAACCGTGGATTGTCTGCCGTTGATTGCCTCCAGTATTATGAGTAAAAAGATGGCGGCCGGCGCCCACTCTATTGTGCTGGACGTCAAGTGCGGCAGCGGTGCCTTTATGAAAACGCCGCAGGACGCCAAGGCTCTGGCTGACGAAATGACGTCTATCGGCCGTCTTGCCGGCCGTGACGTGCGCGCCATTGTGACCAATATGGACGTGCCGCTCGGCAACAATATCGGCAACGCCCTGGAAGTTGATGAGGCCGTGCGTATTTTGCGCGGCGAAAAACAGGGTGACTTATATGAGGTATGCGTCGTTTTGGCTGCCAATATGGTCGCCATGGTGCAGGGCATCTCGGTGGAACAGGCCGACGGACTGGTGCGGGAAACCATTACAAACGGCACCGCATACGGCAAAATGAAAGAGTGGATTGCCGCCCAGGGCGGTGACGTATCCGCCATCGAGGATTTGTCCAAATTGCCGCAGGCGCCTTTGTCGTACGTTGTGACGGCACCGTGCTCCGGGTATATCGCCCATATGGACGCCGAGGCCGTCGGGATTGCCTCCGTTATGCTCGGCGCGGGACGCATGAAGAAGGAAGACGACGTTGACTACGCGGCCGGTATCGTTTTGCAGCGCAAAACGGGTGACGCCGTACAGGCAGGCGAACCGATTGCCACGCTGTACGCATCAAATGAGGCCCTGTTTGCCGATGCAGCAAAACGCTTCACGTCTGCCCTGACGTGGTCGGATGGGCCCGTTCCTGCACCGCAGTTGATTTTCTGAATCCTGCCTGCCGCGTGATTGCATTCAAAATATAGGGAAGAATCGGAGAGACTCTGCCATGAAGAAACCCCTGATTATCGGCGTCGCCGGCGGTACCGGCAGCGGCAAATCAACGCTGACCGACCGTCTCGTTGCCGCATTCGGCAACGACGTTGCCCTGATTTATCACGACAATTATTACCGACACCAGGTAGGTAAAACCTACGACGAGCGCGCCAAGGTCAATTATGACCATCCCGACGCTTACGAAACCGAACTGCTTTTGACGCATTTGGAGGCGCTGCAGCGGGGCGAGGCCGTGGATTGCCCGGTATACGATTTTACAATACACAACCGCTCCGACAAATTCGTGCGGATTGAGCCCAAGCCCGTTATCCTTATCGACGGTATTTTGATTTTGGCCGACGAGCGGCTGCGGGACCATATGGACGTTAAGGTATTCGTGGATACCGACGACGATATCCGCCTGATTCGCCGCATTCGCCGCGATATGGTAGAGCGGCAGCGTTCACTGGAGTCCATTTTATTGCAATATGAAACCACCGTCAAACCCATGCACGACCTGTTCGTGGCACCCTCACGCGAGTATGCGGATATCATCATCCGGCAGGGCGGGAAGAATGAGGCGGCGTTTGGGATGTTGTGGGCTTTACTAAAGGATAAAATAACGGGGCTGTAAAAAAGGGCCAGACCAGGAAAGCAAAGAATGATTTGTTTTATCTTGGTCAACACTTAATGTAATTATATATGTCAAAATCAGTAAACGAAATCAAGGTAAAAGACGTGCTTTCCTTATCGCCGTTTTCACCCCTCGCAGTACGGATGTACAGCTAACGGGGTGAAGAACGACGATTCTGACTCCTTTTTTCCTAGCCCCTGGGGCTTATTAAAGCGCCGACCGGAAAAGCATAGATAGTATAGTATATCTTGTGCAACACTATACGCATATCTCATAAATATATTGAGCAAACGAAATCACGTAAAAAGACGTGCTTTTCCTACCGCCGTCTGCGTATCCCCACAACGCACGTTCGTGCATTGCGGGGGTCCCTTCCGCTGGCCTCCCACGCAGTACTCAGTACAGCTAGTGGGAGGGAGAACGGCGATTCTGCATCTTTTTTTCCTAGCCCCTATTGGCAGAAAAATGATGCGTGCAAAAAGGCAGTTTTGTAAAAACTTGTTGAAATAATACTCGATATTTATTATAATATCCTAAGTTCAATGATGGGAGGTGCAGCCAATGACCAAAATGACGGTTGCCACTTTTAATATCAGCCATTGTATTGACTATTTGACGTCAAACGACCGTGAAAACGAGCAGAAAGTGGATATTGACTTAACGGCGCGCGTTATTCGCGATATGCGTGCCGACGTTGTGGGACTCAACGAGGTCTACTCTATCGGAGAGGAAAGCTGGACACAGCAAACGGAGAAATTGGCGGAGCGGAGCGGCTATCCGTTTTATCAGTTTGCACGCGGTGCCATGTTCCCGTGGGGTTCCGATATCGGCAACAGCGTATTGTCACGCTATCCGATTTTGTCGGCGGAGGCCATACCGGTGCCGGCTCCCGTGGGGGACGAGCGTCGTCCCGACGAGAACGAATGGTACGAGGACCGCGTGATTCTGTGTGTCAAACTTGACGTGGCGGGCAAACCCGTTCGCTTTATCGCTACGCACTTCGGCCTCAACCTGCAGGAAAAGGAGCGCATGATGGACCGCCTTGTCGCCCTGTTGGACCGCGAAAAAATGCCGACGGTGCTGTTCGGTGATTTCAATGCACAACCGGACGACGCGATTCTTGCACCGTTGTTTGCGCGCCTATCGAGTGCTGCACAGGTGACGGGCAATACCGACTGTACCTTCTGTGCATGGAATCCCTATTTGCGTTTGGATTATATTTTTGTTTCGGACGATTTTGACGTCGCCTCCTACGAGGTCGTTAAGCAAATCGCCTCCGACCATTTCCCGATTCGGGCGGAAATCATTTTGAAATAAAAGCGGATGCGGTGTATTTCCGTGAACCGCAGAAAATAAAGGAGAAAAACTATGGGTAAATTTGTGGCCGGCAGCGGCGGTATCTTTTTTGAAAATGAGGAAGATCCTATCTTAAATTATATTATTTCCTTGGTGGACGACACCCGCCGTGCAAACGGCATGCGTGCCGTGTACCTGCCGACGGCAGGCCGCGACGACCGCGATAAGGAACCGATCGTTACGGATTATTTCAAGCGCCACGGCTTCGTGCAGGTGGACTATCTCTGCCTGACCGATCCCAACCTGACCGAGGAGCAGATCCGTGAAACGATTCTCTCCGCGTCTGTCATTTACGGCGGCGGCGGAGACACCAAGTTCCTGCTGGATACCTGGCGCAAAACGCACGCCGACGTGTATTTGAAACAGGCGTATGAAAACGGTGTCGTTTGCGCAGGACAGAGTGCCGGTGCACACTCCTGGTTCAAGTATGCCTACGATAACACCTACGACAACGGCCAGTATTGCCTGCTGCGCGGCCTGGATATCCTGCCGTACTGCATGTGCCCGCACTACGAGGACTGGACCGGCTTCCCCAAGGACGTTTGGATGCAGGAATACGACGGCCTCGGCGTCGATAACGACATTGCCGTTGCCTTCGTCGACGGTACCTATGAAGTCATCGACTCCCACCGTAACCCCGCCCACACGGCCTACTATCTCCCCATCAACGAGGGCTTCGCACTCCACGACCTGCAGAAGGAACCGCTGGTGCTGCATATGCCTGACGGGAAGGGGCCGTACATTTATCCCAAGAAAAAATGATAGGTGCTGTGAAAAAAGGTCAGATCGGAAAAGCCAAAAGATTATTTATATCTTGTTCAATGCTTGTTGCGTCTTCAACTTGATTATAAAATATAAGAAATCACGCTCAAAGACGCGCTTTTCCTATCGCCGATTTCCCACTTGACGTACTTGGGTACGTCTGGCGTTGGAAGATCGACGATTCTGCCACTTTTTTCCCTAGCACCATAAAAGCGTTAGCAAAAAAGGTGTTGGTAAAACAATCGTTTTACCAACACCTTTTTAATATCTGAGAAAAGAGTTTTTTCGGTCGGCGCTTTTTTACAGCTCCGAAGGGGCTTGGAAAAAAAGATGCAGAAGCGTCGTTCTCCCTCCCGTTAGCTGTACTCTGTACTGCGAGGGAGGGAAACGGCGGTAGGAAAAGCAAGTCTTATACCGCTATCTCTTAAAGAGATGAAAAAATCTTGAAAACAACAAGCGTTGCACGTAATAAAACAAAATAATAAATCTGCTTTTCCGGTCGGCGCTTTTTTTACAGCCCCTTCACAATTTCTTTCTCAAAAAGATCTAGCCACGCATCTGCAATCAACTGATGCCCCGCCGGCGTCGGATGCACGCCGTCCGCCAGCCAGTAACTTGCCGGGCAAATCTTGCAGGCATCGTCAAACATCTTCTGCAACGGCAGGAAGGATAGGCCAAAGTCGGCGGCAATCTTTTTGGCCGTTGCGGCGCGCAGGGCCACTTCCGGCTCGAACATATCCCAATGCTCGTCGGTGGCGCTGCCGTGCAGCACGAAGGGCTCCATGATAATGATCTTCATATTGGGGAAGCGCTTTAAGGTGTCGCTGATATACATGCGGTATACGGCGTCATAACGGTCGTTTTCCACGCCGTTGCCGTTGAGCTCGTGCCATACGTCGTTGACACCGATCAGGATGCTGTGTACGTCAGGGGCATAGTTCCACACGTCCGCCTTGATGCGGGCGTAAATGTTGACCACGCGGTTGCCGCTGACACCGGTGTTGACAAAGTTGAACTGCCCGGGGTATTTGACGCCCAAGCGGCCGGTAACGAGCAGGGGATATCCCTGTCCTATGGAAATCTGGCTGCCGTTATTGGTATTGCGGCCGACGTCGGTGATGGAGTCGCCCATAAATAAAATTGTTTTCATCGTTTTGCCCTTCTTTATCGATGGTAATACGGTGCGCTTCACGCACGCCGTTTCGTTAGATATATTATATACCAAAAGAATAAGTACTGCAACCGTGTGACGAAAAACAGCGGGAGACGAAATCGTCTCCCGCTGCAAATGATAGCGGTAGATTAACCTGCTTCTTTATCCTTGTCGTTCTGTTTCTTCAGGTTCGTATAAACCTGATCCAGCAGTTTTTGGTAGGCTGCTTGATCAGATGCAGCAGCGCTTGCCAAGTTTCTCTGGGAACAGATAACACCGGTGATCCAAGTGTCAATTTCGGAAAGGGAACCGCACCATGCAAAGCCCATATCGGCCCAGATACCGTCGTGGACGAGTTCGATGGCCTTGTAGGAACCGCTGTTGCGGGCGTATTTGGTACGCAGAGCGATTTCGTAGTAACCTTCGGTCACGTACTGTTTACCCATGGATGCATAGCATTCCATTGCTGCACCGACCATTTCGTATTTAGCAGCAGGCAGAGTGCCGAGACACCCGACGATACCCAAACCCTCAAAGGTGTAGGCACGGTAATCGTCTTCCGCACTGTACTTGGGGCAGGGAATGAAGCTGAAATCAAACGTAAAATCGCGCATGGAGGACAATGCACCAAGCATTTCAGTACACATCATGCACAGCTCATTGCCGAAGGCTGTGCTGTTGACCATCTTAGCGCCGTTGTTTTGGAACAGCATTTTGTTAACGGCTTCGTAAACAGCCAGGTTGTGTTCGCCTGCCAGTTCAACGCTCCATTTGGATTTGCCTTCGACGGTGGAAGCCCAGCCGGCACCGCGCATAAACGTACCGCCGGTGGTCCATGCATTAGCAAAACGAAGACCGTATACGTCATCTTCGGTTGCACCGTCACCGGTCTTGTCTTCAAAGCAGGTCTGCGTATATTCAATCAATTTTTCCGTGGTCCATTCACCGCTGTTGACAACCTCAAAGATGTCAACGCCGGAGTTGTATTTTTCAAACAGGGCGTCGTTGACAACCATACCCATTGTCAATTTAATCAGCGTGCCGGAGGCGTCGCCGGTAGCCCAATATTGGGAAGTCTTGTAGGCCCATTTATCGGAGTAGGTTTTGTTCCAGTAATTTTGCGTCAGATCTACGTTCGACAGCTTGTTCATATTCAGAATGCCGTTTTGGATGCAGTAGCCGACGTGCTGCTTCAGGTCACCGATGACGATATCGTAATCGTTGGTACCACTGTCGATTTCGGCCTGAATTTTAGCCTTGATGCCGGAGGATTCATCTTCCACCATACTCATGGTGACGTTCAAACGTTCCTGCAGATTCTGCTGGCGGGTATAAATACCGTGTTCAACCGCGTCGCCGTCGTTATAGTTGTTTTCGTCTTTAATCAGTACGAACGTTGCTTCTCCGTTATCGCTGCTGATGAGGAACGTAACGGTTTCACCGCCGAAGTCCATCGTCTCGGGCATATTGTCCAGGTACTTTTTGGTTTCGGTGGGATCGTCGGGCGTATCCGGCGTATCAGGCGTGTCGGGCGTGTCGGGGGTATCCGGTGTATCCGGTGTGTCCGGCGTATCCGGGGTATCGATGGGGTCATCCTTTTTGCCTTGTTCGGGATCTGTTTCGCCGCCGCAGGCAACGAGTGAGAGCGTCCCGGCAACCATCAGGAGCGCCAGAATGAGAGCCAGTAATTTGCGCATGGTTTTCATGTGTTCCTCCTCGTTTATGATGTAAAATGTGCTTTGTGTGTCTTTTTCAAGCGATATTATTTTATCATATTTTTGTGATACTGCCAATGGATAAAAAGCACAAAAATCGGGCGTGTGTTTTGTGCAGAATAACGACGACAAAATGAAATGAGTTGCGGGTGTGGTATCGCATCGTAAAATGTGGTATAATGACGTCAACCAAGCAAAAAGGCGGTGACGTCCACAATGAATCAAAAAAAGAAAAAAGATTTTTGTCTCCATACCTATTGCAACCCCCTGTCGCTGCCGGAACTCCCGCGCGGCACGGATGACTGGATGAACGCAACGCACGGTATACTCGGTGATACCGGCAAGCCGGAAAACGTGACGGGCCCCGACTATCGTTCCATCAGTGACCCCACCGTCTTTTACGAAAACGGCAAATGGTATCTCTATCCCAGTTACGGTATGGCGTGGGTGACGTCGGACTTTGAGCACTGGGAGCACAAAAGAACGACTCCCTACAATCCCAAATACAGCCCCACGATTTGCCGTTGGCGTGACAAATATTTGATGACGTCCTGGTGCTGCCCGCTCTACGTGACGGACGACCCGCTGGGCCCCTTCACGGAACTCGGCGATTTTATGATGCCGGACGGCACGCCATTCGTGCCGGGCGACCCCGGTATTTTTGCCGATGACGACGGACGGTTGTATCTGTACGCTGTGGACTGCCCCCCAAATCCCGATACCTTCGAGGGGTTCGGCCTGCGCATTATCGGGTATGAATTGGACGTGGAAAATCCGCGGCAGGTTGTACGCGGCCCCGTGACGCTCATCGATATGGATCCGGTCAACAAACCCTGGGAACGGCACGGGCTGTATGGCCAAGAGATTGATTTCGGTTGGTGCGAGGGCCCGCATATGCTCAAGCACAACGGCCGCTATTATTTGATTTACGCCGCACCCGATACCTGTGACGCCTCCTACTGTATGGCGGTGTACGTCAGCGACGTGTCGCCGTTGGACGACTTCAAACCGCAAAAGCGCAATCCCTTGACCTTCCACCGCGGCGGGATTGTGGCCGGTGCCGGACACGGCTGTGTGGAGCACGGGTCGGGCAATACGCTGTGGGCGTTTTTCACGATTGCCGCCCCGTACCTGCATCGCTACGAGCGCCGCATCGGCATGGACCGTGTGGACGTGGACGAAAACGGCGAGTTGTACTGTCCCATCGGCGTCAGCGACGTGCCGCAATACGTGCCGGGTGTTTCCCCCGCAAAACTGACGCCGGATGCAACGCCCGGCGCACTTTCCCTGTGCGCGGCGGTCCGCCCGACTGCGTCAAGCAGCCGCGAGGGGCGTGATCCCGTTTATGCCACGGATGAAAACAATTTGTCCTTCTGGCAGCCTGCCGATGACGATGCCGAACCGTGGCTGGAATGCGACCTGTCGGGTTCCTTTGCCGTGGGTGCCCTGCGCGTCTTTTGGCGCGACGTCGGTTTGGATTATGCCAAGGGGGTGTTGCCCGCTCCCGTTCACTATGCACTACAGGGGTACGCGCATGGCGCGTGGTTTACGATACTGGATAAGATGGATAATACGGCGGAGATGAATATCGCCTACGATACGTTCCCGGCAGTGCCGTGCGAAAAGGTGCGCCTGCGCTTTATCAACGAACGCGGTGGGCTCCGCACCGGTGTGATTGACTTCACGGTGTTCGGTCTGTCGGCAAAGCGGATGGAGGACGACGCGTGAAACGAAAAATCGGTTGTTGCCTGTTGGGTGCGTTTTCGCTTCTTTGCATTTTGTACGGCATTGCGATTGCAAGCCTGAATACCGGCAGCGCGTTTTACGTCATTTGGTTCGTCATTGCAGGCGTATTTGCACTTTTGACGGTTGCCGTCGGTAAACGTTGGTTTGCCCGTATGCCGCAGGAACTGCGCCGCGTGCTCTTGGGATTTGTCTGCCTCGGCTTACTGTTCTTTTTGGCCGTACAGGGCTGCATTTTGTCGGGCTTCGGTGCCAAGGGAGAAGAAAACCTCGATTACGTCATCGTGCTGGGCGCCCAGGTAAAACCGGACGGTCCCGGCTCCATTCTGCGCCGCCGATTGAACGTTGCCATTGATTATTTGAACGCCAATCCCGAAACGATTTGCATCGTGTCGGGCGGGCAGGGAACCAACGAACCCTGGAGCGAGGCGCGTGGTATGGCCGACTATCTCATACAAAACGGCATCGACGCGTCGCGCATTCTTTTGGAAGATACGTCACGCACCACGCTGCAAAATCTGACCAACAGCAAAGATTTGCTGCCGTCGGACGTCAGCGTCGGGATTGTCACCAACAATTTCCACGTTTTCCGCGCCCTGCAAATGGCCAAGGCGCTGGGGTACACCGACGTGTGCGGTATTGCCGCCGATCTATCCCCGCTGTACCTGCCGCACAATATGCTGCGGGAAACGTTGGCAATCATCAAATATATGTTATTCCCCGGATAAACCGAAAAGGAGAGAAACCATCCTATGAATGAGACTTTGACGGCCAAGCGCGACGCCTGGCTGAAAGAAACCATTGAAAAATTAAAATTGGGCAACCGTGATATCGACGTGCTGCGCCGCGCCACGAATACGCTCATCGGCAACTTGATCGACAGCCCGGACAACGCCTGGGGCCCGTATCGCGGCATCGTGCCGTCCCCCCGCACCTACAAAGGCGTGTGGAACTGGGATTCTGCCTTCCACGCCCTTGCCGTTTCACGGTTCGATCCCGACCTGGCCTACGAGCAGTTTGCCATCTTTTTTGCCAATCAAGGTGACGACGGCATTTTCCCCGACGTCATCCGTACCGACGGCTCCCGTATGGATACCTATTCCAAACCGCCCGTGATGGCCTGGGCATTTGCACGGGTGTACCGCCGCGCCCCTCGTCCCGACCTGTTGCCGGATGCCTACGCGCATTTTGTAAAAAACGAAGGTTTCTGGGCAAATAAGCGCTGCGACGAAAAAACGGGTTTGTTTTATTACGATGCGCTGCACGTGGGCGATGAATGGCGCAAGCATCAAAAATGGGAGAGCGGTATGGATACCTCGCCCCGCTGGGACAACGGCGTGGATAACCTGCTGGCCGTCGATCTCAACGGCTTTATGGTGACGTTCTACGACGCGCTTGCCGATATGGCTGACCGCCTGGGTAAAAAGGATGAAAGCGATGCGTGGCGGCAAAAACGCGATGCGCTGGCACAGGCACTGGATACGACGCTGTGGAGCGACGAAGCGCAGTCCTATCTGGACCGCGACCGCTTCACGGGGCAATTCAGTGACGTGACGTCAAGTGTCTTCTTCGTGCCGCTGTTTGCCGGCGCCGCTTCACCGGAACACGCCGCCGCCATGGCGAAACGTGCCGCCGATCCGAAGGAATATTTCCCGTCCATGCCCAGCGTGGCCATGAATCACCCGACCTTTTCTGCAGGGGACTATTGGCGCGGTCCCGTGTGGCTCAATTACGCCTGGTTTGCCGCACAGGGCCTGCGTGCCTACGGGTACGACAAATTGGCCGCTGACGTGCGCCGCTGGGTATTGTCCACCGTGCACGGCGATGCCAAGACAATTTATGAGTATTACAATCCCATCACGCGCGAAGGCCTGGGTGCCAAGGAATTCGGCTGGTCCTGTGCTTTCTGCGTGGAGTTCATTTGCAGTGATTGAAAACCATCCATCCCATTCGTTGTAAGAAGCAACGTTACGTGAAAAGCCCGACAGCAACGGTTGCCGATGCTGTCGGGCTTTTATTATAAAGATGGGATTAAGCTTTGTTTTTCACGGCGTCGTAAACGGAAGTGATTTCTTCATCCGGTGCCTTGGTCAACAGGCTGACGACGACGATGGCGATGCAGGAAACGATGAAGGCCGGCAGCAGTTCGTAGATGTCCCAGGCGCCACCGAGAGGACGGATGACGAACTTCCACAAAAAGACCATCAGACCGCCGGATACCATACCGGCAAGTGCCCCTGCTTTATTCATTCTGCGCCAGAACAGGGAGAACAGAACGACGGGACCGAAGGCGGCACCGAAGCCTGCCCAGGCAAAGGAAACGACACGGAAGACGGAACTGTTGGGGTTCCAGGCCAGTACGACACCGATAACGGCAATCACGGCAACGGTCGCACGTGCCAGCCACATGGAGGTCTTTTCTTTGAGCTTTAGGCCCATAACGGTCTGCGCCAGGTCCTGCGCCACACTGGAGGAGGCGGCCAGCAGCTGGGAGTCTGCCGTGGACATGGTGGCGGCCAGGATGCCCGCCAGAACGATGCCGGCGAAAATGGTCAACAGAATGCCGTTTTGGCTCATCAGGTTGGCAATCTTGATGATAACGGTTTCGGAATCGGAGGAGGTGCCCAGCCAGGCGATGGCACCGGTCTTGGACAGGGACAGACCCATAATACCGATGAAGACGGCAACAGCCATGGATACGACAACCCAAACGGAAGCGATACGGCGGGAAGCCTTGAGCTCTTCTTCTTTACGAATGGCCATAAAGCGCAGCAGAATGTGGGGCATACCGAAGTAGCCCAGACCCCATGCCAACGTGGATACGATCGGCAAAAAGCCGAAGGAACCGGCTGCTGCATTGGATACGACGTTCTTTGTGCCTTGGAATACGTTGAGATAACCGGAAACGTTTTTGGCGTTGTCCATCACGACGGATATGCCGCCGACCTTGGTAACACCGAAGATAATGATGGCGGCCAGGGCAATGGTCATGAAGATGCTTTGAATCAGGTCGGTGGTGGAAACGGCCAGGAAGCCGCCCAGAACGGTGTAGCAAACGATGACGACGGCACCGACAATCATAGAGACGTGGTAGTTCCAACCGAACAGGCTGTTGAACAACGTGCCGACGGCCTTAAAGCCGGACGCGGTGTAGGGAATGAAGAAAATCAAAATCACCAGCGCGGCAATCAGCGACAGGCTGTGCTTGTCGTCACCGAAGCGGCGGGAGAAGTAATCCGGAACCGTGATGGCACCCAACTTCTCGGTGTAGCGGCGCAAACGGCCGGAAACCAGCAGGAAGTTGAGATACGTACCGACAGCCAGACCGATGACGGTCCAGGAAACCTCGGCCAGACCGCACAGGTAAGCCAAGCCCGGTAAACCCATCAAAAGGTAGCTGGACATATCGGATGCCTCGGCGCTCATGGCGGTGACCCAGGGGCCGAGCTTACGGCCGCCCAGGAAATAGTCACCGGAGGCCTTGCTCTTCTTGGAGTAGAAGAAACCGATTAAAATCATCCCGACCAGGTAGGCGAAGATGACGCACATAATTAAAATGCTTTGTGAACCCATTTGTAAAAACCTGTACTGTACCTTTCAAAAAATCGATGGCAGTATTTTATCACAAAACAAAGTAGACTGCAATACAGAACGAAGTATAGACTGAAAAGTAAACAAAAATGCATTGAATATCAAATATTCGTTGATACTCAATGCATTATTTGTGATATCGATTATAGACTGAAAAATAATCCAAAAATAAAATTTTCGCGTAAAAAGCAAAAGACACGGTTTTTTATGCAACACGGCCGAAAAAAGACGTGTTGCGGGGATAGTATTCGGTCGAATCGCAGACAATACCGTTGGCAATACGCTTATTTTTTTACGTAACTTTGTAAAAAGGCCGATAAAATGCCGGCACTGTAGCCCGACAGGGAGTATTCGCCCGAGCACAAACACCAGTCGTACATCAGTGCCCGTTCCATCATGGCGTAGGCTTTCATAATGTCGCTCACCGAAACGGCGGTCACCAACTGTCCTTTTTCCTGGCCCTCGCTGATGATGGTGCGCAACAATTTATAATAGGTACGGTTGCGGTCAAGCAAATGCTTTTCACTGTGCGTGACCAACTGGGAAGAGAGCAGACGGGCCAGCAGTTCCGTCGGTACGCTGTCCTCGACCAAACGGAACAATTCGCGGTTGAGATACAGCAGCTTGTCCGTTGCGGTCATTTCGTCCGTTAACGTCCCCTTCAATTCGTCGTATTTGTTGTCAAACAGGTCGGAAAGGGAAGAAAGCAGTGCATCCTTACTGTCGAAATAATGATAGAACGAGCCCTTGGACGTATTTGACTCGTACACGATATCGTCGATGGTCGTCTCGTCGTATCCCTGTTCGTGGAACAGGCGCCACGCCGCACTGACGATTTTCATTTTTGTTTCCGAATTGCCTTTTCTGTGCATACGTGCCACCGCCTTTCTTTATTTTTATTGTAGCATAGGACAGGCGTAAATGTCAATTGACATAGCGGCACAAAAGTGCTACAATGACCGTGTCAATCAGAATGCTGCCTGCTTACGCAGGGGAGAAGAGGAAATAAAATGGAACAAAATCATATTATGCTGTGGGACAACGCACCGGGATTGCTTGAGGGGCAGGAAGTGCCCTCGATGGATTATTATCCGGCGGCAGAGAAAAAAACCGATGCCGCCCTGGTGATTTTTCCCGGCGGCGGTTATACCAGGCGTTCCGATCACGAGGGCAAGGGTTACGCCGAATGGGCCAACGCGCTCGGTATGTCGGCCTTCGTTGTCAATTACCGCGTTCATCCCTATGCCTTCCCAGCACCGGCCCTGGACGCCCGCCGCGCCGTGCGGTACCTGCGTGCCCACGCCGCCGAGTACGGCATTAATCCTGAAAAAATCTGCGTTATGGGTTCGTCTGCCGGCGGTCACTTAACCGCATTCCTTTGCACCTACCGCGAAAAACTGGAAGGTGAGGGCATCGACGCTGTCGACGAACTGTCCTATCTGCCGGACGCGCAAATCCTGTGCTATCCCGTCATCTCCCTGGTGGAGGCGGATATTTGGCACGAGGGCAGTGCCGAAAGCTTCACGGGGTGCAGAAACATCCCCTGGGATGCCGTCCGTTTTTGTCCCGACCGTATCGCCGATGAAAAAACGCCGCAGGCCTTCATTTGGCACACGGCAGAGGACGGCGGCGTCAACGTCATCAACAGTTACCGCTACGCCGAGCGCCTGCGCCGCCAAAACGTCCCCGTCGAGATGCATATCTTCCCCTACGGCGGGCACGGCATGGGTTTGGCAAAACAAATGCCCTACGTGGCGCGCTGGTCGGAAATGGCAGCCGAATGGTTCCGCCTCATCGGTTTCCTGCCCGCATAATCGGTCTTTTGGATAAGAATGTAAAGCCGCCTTGGCAAAGATTGTCAAGGCGGCTTTCTTGTTTTGGACGAACAAATTTCGTATAATGATTGCGTTCACCGCGGGTCGAAAGGAGTGAAAGCCGCGGCAAAAAAGAATGCAGGACTGCCGGACAATAAAAGTGAGGCGGACGATATTGCATAGCGCCGGGACCGTAATTTCACCGCGGTTGACGAGGGAAGGGTTTATCGAAAGATTCGGCGGGTGCCCTTCGGTATCATTTCACCGTGAGTTTGTGAGAAAAACGGCAAGTAATTGCCCAACAAAGGCACAAACGGAAATGATGAATATTGAAAAAGTCTGCAGACAAACGTCGCCCTGACGAAATGCCGCAGGCTTTATTGACTTGACAAAGGGCCGTTTTTATACGGCAAAGGTGAAAATAATGTGCGGAATCATTGGATACACCGGCGCACAGGAAGCGTCGGATATTTTATTGGAAGGACTGTCTAAATTGGAGTATCGCGGGTACGATTCGGCCGGGATTGCCGTTGTAACCGCGCAGGGAATACGCGTTGAAAAGGCGCAGGGGCGGCTGGCAAACCTAAAGGATAAAATTGCCGGCGGGCAACCCATACGGGGGTGCGTCGGCATCGGTCATACGCGCTGGGCCACGCACGGCGAGCCGTCTGACGCGAACGCACACCCGCACGCCTGCGGTCGTGTGACGCTGGTGCACAACGGGATTATTGAAAACTATGCAAAACTGAAGGAAAAACTGCTCGCACAGGGACGTACGTTTTTGTCGCAGACCGATACCGAGGTTGCGGCGCACGTTCTGGATGAGGCGTATACGGGCGACGCACGTGCCGCATTGACGGCAGCCATGCAGCGGATAAAGGGTTCCTATGCCCTGGCGGTGTTGTTTGCCGATCGTCCGGGGGAAATATGGACTGTGCGGCGGGACAGCCCGCTGATTTTGGGCTTGGGAACGGGCGAAAACCTTGTTGCCTCCGATATCCCCGCCATCCTGTCACACACGCGGCGGTATTTGCTGCCGGAAGCAGGCGAAATTGCCTGCGTGACGCGGGACAGCGTGACGGTTTACGATGATACCGGGAAGAATATTACGGCGCAAAAACAGGTGATTGTTGCCGATTGGGACGAGGAAAGTGCCGAAAAAGGCGGTTATCCGCATTTTATGTTAAAAGAGATTATGGAGCAGCCCGCAGCGCTCCGTCGCGCCGTCGGCGGGCGTATTGCCGGCGGTATTCGTGAGATTTTGTCGCGGGAAATACCGAATGACGCTCTGCAAAAGATCAAGCACGTGACGTTGGTCGCCTGCGGCAGCGCCATGCATGCGGGGCTTTTGGGCAAACACGCCATCGAAGGGTTGGCACGCATTCCCGTGTCGGTTGCGATTGCCAGTGAATTCCGGTACGGCAATCCCATTTTTACACAGGGGGATGCCGTTTTTATCCTTTCGCAATCGGGGGAAACCGCCGATTCGTTGGCGGCACTGCGGCTGGCAAAGGCCAAAGGCGTGCCGACGTATGCCGTTGTCAACGTGGTTGGCTCGTCCATTGCCAGACAGGCGGATCACGTGATTTATCTCTATTCCGGTCCCGAAATTGCCGTGGCTACCACCAAGGCATATTCGGCGCAGGTTGCCGTGCTGCTGCTGTTGGCGCTGCGCCTGGCGCATGAAAACGGACAGTTGTCCCCGCAACGGGAGCAGGAACTCTGCCGGGCGCTTGAAACGCTGCCCGATGACGTGCAAAAAACGTTTGCCCTGTTTGACAGCGCGGCCGCGGTTGCCGAAAAGCACGGCAATCTTCCCGATGCGTTTCTCATCGGCCGCGGACAGGATTATGCCGTTTGCTGTGAGGGGGCGTTAAAAATCAAGGAAATTTCTTACGTACACAGTGAAGCGTACGCTGCCGGGGAACTCAAACACGGCACGATTTCGCTGATTACGCCCGGGGTGCCCTGTATCGTCGTTGCCACGTCGGCGGCACTTTTGGAAAAGACCCTGTCCAATGCCAAGGAAGTCAAGGCACGCGGTGCCCGCGTGATTCTTTTGTGCGGGCAGGGAATGGAGATTCCCGCGGACTGTGCCGACGAGGTGATTCGATTGCCGGCGGCGAACGAAATGACGCTGCCGATTTTGGCGGTCATTATTTTGCAGTATTATGCCTATTGCCTTGCGGTGCAGCGCGGGTGCGACGTGGATAAACCGCGAAATTTGGCCAAAAGCGTGACGGTGGAATAAAATACAGCACAAAAACAGCAGGTGCCGGTCGGCACCTGCTGTTTTATATCATAGCGGGAATCAAAGAACGTTGAAATACGTTTCCCCGTCAGTATCGAGACGGGATTCGTAATAGACCTTCATGGCCTGTGCCATATACGCGGGGTCCAGCGTGCCGGCCGTTTCGTAGGCCGAGTGCATGGCCAATTGCGCCATACCGATATCCACGGTATTGACGGGGACGACGGTGTCGGAAATGCTGCCCAGCGTCGAACCGCCCGCCATATCGGAACGGTTGGCAAACGGCTGTACCGGCACGCCGGCACGGCGGCAGATTTCGGTAAAGACGGCAGCGGACACGGCGTCCGTGGCGTACTTTTGCGCGGCGTTGGCCTTGATGACGACGCCTCCGTTCATCATGGGTGCGTTCTGCCCGTCGGACAGTTCGGGATGATTGGGGTGTTTGGCGTGGCCGTTGTCGGCGGACACCAGGAAGGAAGAGGACAGGAGCGCGCGCACGTCGGCACCGTAACAGTCGCAAATGCGCGTCAGTACGTCGCGCAGAAACGTCGAAGCGGCACCCTGTTTGGTGGAGGAACCGACCTCTTCGTTATCAAAGCAGGCGTACACCTGTGCGGCACTGTCGTTGGCGTCTGCCTGCAAAAGCCCCGTCAGCGTTGCGAATGCACAGCCGAGATTATCGATGCGCGGCGCCGAGTAAAATTCGTGCTTGGGTCCCCAAATGCTGCCCGGCATGCGGTTGTACAGGAACAAATCCGCACCTGCCACGTCGCCGGGCTTCACGCCTGCCGCAGCGGCGATTTCTTTTTGCAGGGCGCCCGCACCGGTGCCGTCGGAAAACAGCGGTACCAAGTCAACGGCAGGGTTGTATTTATAACCGTCGTTAATCGTGCGGTTAAAATGGATGGCAACGTTGGGGATCAGACATAAATCTTTATCCACGACGACGGACTTGGCAACGAGTCTGTCACCGTCCCGTACCACGGCACGTCCGGCAACCGACAGGGGAATATCCACCCAGGAGGACATAATCATCCCGCCGTATTTTTCGGTGTCCAAACGGATATACCCGTTCGGCGTGACCGTCTCGTAGTTTTCCTTGAGTTTAAAGGTGGGCGAGTCGCTGTGACCGGCCGCCATCATAAAGGCGTGCAAATCCTTTGGCAGAGTAAACGCAATGATGCTGGTCATATTGCGCGTCACGTAGTATTTGCCGCCGCGCGTCAGATCCCATTTGTCCCCTTCGTGCAGACGGGTGAAATTGTTCTTTTCAAGCAGTGCGGCGATACTGTCCGTTGCCTGAAAAGCCGTGGGACTGTTGCGAATAAAAGTCAGTAATTCTTTGGCGACGGATAACGCTTGTCCGTTTTTTGCGGTTGCACTCATGGTGTATTCCTCTTCTCCTGCCGATCAAATCGGCATTTTCGTTTCATTTCGTCATCATTGTAGATGAATTCGGTACGCTTGTCAAGACAAGAAGGCAAAAACGGGTTGCAGGAATAAAATAATGTTGTATAATAATGTAGAACAATAATGGTTTTATGAAAGGCAGAAAAATGACGATGACGAATCAGGAACGAATCAAAGAACTGTACGGACTGCTCGATGAAATCGAGGCTTACGGCCGTATTATCGGCAAAATGAATTTCGACCTGGAATGCTGTGCCCCCGTCGAGGGTATGGAGCAGGCAGGGCAGGATATGGCACTGCTGGGCGCGCATGTGCACGACCTGATGCACGCCGAACGGTTTGTGAATTTGGTTACGGCGCTGCACAACGACCGCACGGATTTATCTCCCCTGCAAAATCGCTTGATCGATCTGTTGTGGGATAACTACAAACAGACGAAAAATATTTCCGCCGAGTTGGCCTACAAAGAAGACCTGGCCGGCAACAACGCGTATGCCAAATGGCTGGAGGCCAAAAAGAAAAACGATTTCGGCATTTTCCGCGACAGTTTGGCAGAATTGATTGCCTATGCACGCCAAAACGTCGATTTGTTGGACGAAAAACCGGACACGTATTATAACGCCTGCCTCGACGTGCTGGAAAAAGGCATGACCGAGGCAAAACTCGACGCATTCTTCGGTGCCGTCAAGGCGCGCGTTGTGCCGCTGATGCGCCGCATTGTGGCGGAAGGCAAGCCGATTCGCCGCGACTTTTTAACGCGGCCGTGCCCCATTGCCAAACAGGAACAAATGTCGCGCGTTATTTTACAGGAAGAGGGCCTGCGGGAAGAGGCGCTGACGCTCATGACGACGGAGCACCCCTTTACCGACAACTACGGCCCGCACGACGTACGTGTGACCACACACTACTACGAGGACGCTTTCGTTTCCAATATTTTCTCCGTCCTGCACGAAGGCGGTCACGCCCTGTTTATGCAGAACGAGCCGCAGGCATTTTGCGACAACCATATCTATGGGGAAATGACCAACGCTATGCACGAAACCGTTTCCCGTTTTTACGAAAATCTCATCGGCCGTTCCCCCGCGTTTATCCACAGCTTCTACCCCAAGTTCCGTGAAATCGGCGGGGAGACGTTTGCCGACGTGACGGAGCAGGAACTCTACGAGGCCGTCAATATTGCCGAGCCCTCGCTCATCCGTATGGAGGCCGACGAGCTGACCTACAGCCTGCATATTATGATTCGGTACGAAATTGAGCGGGCGTTTGTCAACGGGGATATCACCGTGGACGAGGTGCCGGCACTGTGGAACGCCAAATACAAAGAGTATCTCGGCATTGACGTGCCGGATGACGCACAGGGATGTTTGCAGGACGTGCACTGGACCGGTTCCTACGGCTATTTCCCGTCCTACGCACTGGGCAACGCCTACGGCGCACAGATTCTGCACACGATGAAGAAGGCGTTCGACGTGGATGCCGCCGTGGCGGCAGGCAATCTGAAACAGGTGACAAACTGGATGACGGAACACGTCTTCAGTTGCGCCTCCTCGCAAACCCCCGACGCCTGGATTCGTGAAATCACCGGCGAGGACCTCAATCCGAACTATTTCCTGGATTATTTGGAAGAAAAGTATACAAAACTGTACGATTTGAAATAAACGTAACCGTTTGGGGAAGGGGAGAAAAACGTGGAAAAACGGCCAACGCAAAGTATGAATAACCCGTTTCCGCTCTCCGACAGCAACAAGCGGTATTATACCTACGATTTTTATCTGAAGCGGACGTTCGGCGGCAAATGTATTAAGGTGCCGCTGGACGCCGGTATGACCTGTCCCAATATCGACGGCACCTGCGGCCGCGGCGGCTGCATCTACTGTTCCCCCCGCGGGTCCGGCGATAACGCCCTGTCCGCAAACGTGCCGCTTGATATACAGTATATCGAGCAGCGTGAAAAGCTGACGATAAAATGGCCGGCGGCACGGGAGCGCTGCATCGCCTATTTCCAGGCGCACACCAACACCTATGCGCCGCTGCAGCGGCTGAAAACCGTTTTTGAAGAAGCATTGACCTATCCCGGCGTCGTGGGATTGAATATCGCCACGCGCGCCGACTGTCTGGCGCCCGACGTTCTTGCCTATCTGGCAGAGCTGTCGGAAAGAACCGTTTTGACGTTGGAACTCGGCCTGCAGTCGTCGAACGACGCCACGGCCGCACGCATCAATCGCGGCCATACCATGGCGCAGTTTTGCACCGGATTTGCGGCCTTGCGCAAAGCCGCACCCCGTATTCAAATTTGTACCCACGTCATCTTCGGTCTGCCGGGGGAAACCGAGCGGGAAATGATGCAAACGATTGACGACGTTGCGCGGCTGCACCCCGACCAAATCAAGATTCACCTTTTGCACGTCCTGCGCGGCACGCGGTTGGGCACCGCGTACGAGGCAGGGGAATATCGGCCGATGGAACGGGCCGACTACGTGCGCCTGACCGCACAGGCGCTCACGCGTCTGCCCGGCGACGTTGTCATATGCCGGCTGACGGGCGACGGGCAGGCCGCAGATTTGCTGGCCCCGATATGGAGCCGCAACAAAATTACGGTGCTCAACGATATCGACGCCTATTTATATGAACGCGATTGGTACCAAGGCATATTTGCCGATGCGAAATAAAGAGGCTATGATACGCTTGACCGGCCAATCAAGAACCGACGAACAATCGCCCGAAAAAAGCAAAAACGCTCCATTGAGAAATGAAATATCGTAAAAAACGTAAGGAGACGCCTTTATGAAGAAAATGATTTGCCGTCCGGCCATGCGTGACGGCGTTAAACTGCTGACCTGGGTGGAACTGCCGGGTGACGGCACGGGCAAATACCCGGCCATTCTTTCCCGTAACCCCTATGCCCCGGCCCCCGCTGCCGACGTACCGGAAGTACAGGAAAATCTGCCGGAAAGTTACGCAGCACAAAACGGATTTGCCCGCGTCGATCAGAACTGCCGCGGCAAGGGCGGCAGTGAAGGGGACTTCGTGCCCTTCCACGACGAACGTGCCGACGGGTTGGATACCATTGCCTGGATCGAGCAGCAGCCCTGGTTCGACGGCCGCATTTACTTAACCGGCGGCAGCTACCTGGGATTTGTGCAGCTGGCGATGTACGAGGTGCTGCCCCCCAGCGTCAAGGGCGCGTTTACGGCAGTCATGGCGGACGACGGCAGATATACGTTCTTCCGCAACGGCGTTTTTAAGGCTGACTTGGGGCCCATTTGGTTCCCCGGTGTCTACCACTATCAGGATTTGATTTACGGCAGCGCGCACGGCAGTTACGACGCCGAATGGGATAAAAATCCCATGAGCACGTATATGCGCCGCATATACGGCTACGACGTGCCCGCATTCAATAACATTTGGTATTTGCGCAATGACCCCATGGCCATGCCGGACTATTTTTCACAGGCGTTCAACTGTATGACCAAACTGCATACGCCCATGCTGATGGTGACGGGATGGTCGGAACCTTTCTTCAGCGGCACCTGGCGCATGTGGGATAAGATTCCCGCCGGGATTAAGTCGTCCTGCGCCTTCGTCGTCGGTCCCTGGAGCCACGGCTGCGCGGTGGACCCGACCTGGTCGTACCCCTTTGAAAACGGCAATCAACCGCGCGACCTGGAAATGCAATGGTTCCTATATCTGCGCGACGGCAAACCGATGGACAACGGCGTCCGACTCGGTGCCGTCAACTACTACCACGTTGGGAAAGCCGCGTGGGAATGTGCCGACGCCTTCCCGGACGAAGCACAGACGAAAAAACTGTATTTGGTAGACGGCGGCAAACTGACGGATTGCGCGCCTGCCGACGGCAGTGTCACCTACCGCTACGACCCCCTGGATCCCGCCCGTTTCCCCGGCGGTCCCAACTCGTTCGACCATACCCCCAACGGTTTTGCCGACCAGCCCGAACCGAATTTCCGTCCCGACGTTAAAACCTTTATGACGGCGCCCCTGACACAAGATTTGACGCTCGCCGGTAAAATTGCGGCGTCCTTCGAGGTTTCCACGACGGCGCAGGCCACGATGTTCTTAATCCGCGTTTGCTGCGTGCAGGAAAACGGTGTTGCAACGCCCATGGGCGACTGTCCGACTGAACTCAATCCCGCTGCGGCCGGTGAAAAAACGACGATTACGTTTGAAACGGATCCGCTTTGCTGGACGCTGCACAAAGGGGAGCGCCTGCGCGTGGACGTGATGTCGAGCGACGCGCACTCCTACCGTCCCCACACCAACACCCGTGCCGAGTGGCTGACGGCGGTAGAAACCGTGGTCGCCGATAATACCGTTTGGTTCGGCAACAGCGTTTTGTCTTTGCCCGTACGCCGTGGATAAGCGGCTTTTCCTTGACTTTTTATCCGCTTCTTGTTATAATTGAAAAACGTTATTCTCATAATAATAGAAAGTAGACTGGTTACAATGAAAAGAAACAAAACAAGTATTTGGCGGCGGACGCTCTCCTGCCTTTTGATGCTGACGCTGCTGTCGGTGATTCCGTTGTCATTGGTTTCCTGCAGCGGGTACACCGAGACGAACGACGGCACGCTTCTCTACCGTTCCTACCGTTCCGACCCGGACAACACCTGCCGTGTGGCGTCCTTGGTTACGTCGGAGGATCCTGAAACGGTTGTCGTTCCCTCAACGGCGCCCGACGGGAAAACCGTTATCGGTATTGATGACGACGCGTTCAACGGTCATTTTGCCAACGGTGACGTTTCCAGCGGGAAACTGTACGCGATGCAGCTGCCCGAAACGATTACGTTTATTGGGGCACGTGCCTTCTACGGCAGCAGTTATCTCTACTATATCAATATTCCCGATGCCGTGCAAAGCATCGGCAAAGAAGCGTTCTATTTGTGCGTTTACCTGCAGACCGTAAGCATTCCGCAGGGCGTGGAACGCATTGAAGCAAGCACATTTTGGAACTGCTGCTGCCTGACCTCGATTGTCATTCCCGATTCCGTGACCTATATTGGCCCCGGTGCTTTCCAGGATTGCATCAGTCTGACGTCCGTCACGATTCCCGGCAGTGTCAAGGAAATCGGCGACTGTGCCTTTGGTAAGGATACTTCGCTGACCTCGGTTACGATTCCCGACTCGGTGAAGAGCATCGGCTGGATGGCATTCCACGGTTGCTCCGCACTGACCGCCGTCAACTACGCCGGCACACAGAAACAGTGGAATAAGATTTGCGACGGTGCCCTCTTTAATACCGGTGCCCCCGTCATTCACTGCAGCGACGGCGACGTTGCCGGTGAACTCGGCCGCTCCTGATTTTGATTTTTATACGTAAGATTTTTGAAAGGATAGGATTATATTATGGCACAGGTTGAAGGTTTGGAAGTAAAACAGTATACGGGTCCCGGTTACGACCGCACCCACATTTGCGGCACTTGGTGCGTCGCCTATTTAAATAATTGCCCCGAGTACACAAAAAATACCATGATGGAACGCCACATGAAAACCGATGAGGTTTTCGTACTGCTCAAGGGAACCGCTACGTTGTTCATCGGCCGCGACAGAACGCCCGTTGAAATGGAACTGCACAAGATTTATAACGTGCAGGTCGGCACTTGGCACAACATCATTTGCTCCGAGGACGCCAGCGTGCTGATTGCTGAAAACAGCGACACCGACAGGAGCAATACCGAGTATTTCGATCTGTAATTGTCAGACACAAACAGATATCACGAACGATAGGATAACAAGATAAAATGAAACAAAAAGTGACGACTCCGGGCGTTGTGACCGCACTCCCTGCGGATGCCGTGGTCACGACCGACCTTTTGCTGCGCCGTAAAAAGAAACCGATTTTTGAAAAGATCACGTGTTGGTACGCATTCTTCGTACTGGTGATTTTCCCCTTCCTTTACGACAGCAACAAGTATTATAAAATCACGGCGGCCAAGTTCAACTGGTTCTGGTCAACCGCCGCCATCTTCATGTTCGTAATGGCCGTTTGCGCTCTGTTCCTGTTCAATAAGGAATGGCGCCGCATCCGCTTTTTGGAAAAACCGGAAAAACCCACCTGGCCGCAGTATTTGCTGTTCGGCTATATGGCCTGGGCCTGCATTTCGGGTATCTTCTCGGAATTCGGGGGACAGATTTGGATGGGGACCGGCAGCCGTTTTGAAGGGCTCTTTTCCATTTTGATGTACGGCTTCGTCTTTTTACTGGTCGCACGGTACGGTGAGGCCTCCGACAGCTTGATTTACGCCTTCGGTATTATGGCGCTGCTGTTCGGCTTTATTTGTGCCCTGCAGTCCTGGGGTGTCAATTTGATGTATCCGTCCGGCAGTAACTATTGGAACACCATGTTCTTGGGAACCGTCGGCAACATCGATATGATCGCCGCCATCCTTGCGATGACGGTGCCCACGTTGTTCTGTGCTTCCGTACTGCTGAAGAGCAAATATCGCGTCATTTGCCTGCCCGGCATGGCCATGATGCTCTACATTCAGATTTTCTCTGACGTCGACAGTAGTAAGATCGGTATCCTGCTGGCCTTTGCGCTGACGATGCCCTTCCTGCTGGAAACCAAAGAGAGAATTTGCAATACCGCCCTGTCCGGCGCCGTTTTAACCGGTACGGCTGCGTTGAGCTACTGGTTCCACAACACGGCGAACGGCATGGTCGTAAGCTTTGGTAAAAAAGTGGCCTTCTTGTGGGTTGTATGCCTGCTTTTGCTGGCCGTTTGGTTCGTATTGCCCAAACTCAATTTCAAAAAGTTCCCCTGCCGCCGCATGATGCGCATCATCGTGGCGCTTTGCGAGGTTGTGATTCTGATTGCAGGACTCATTTTCCTGTATGGTTATCATGGCTCGAATACCCTTTTGCAGCAGGTCAGTGAAGTGCTGCACGGGCATTTGTCCGACAGTGCCGGTAGTGCGCGCGGTGCCATTTGGAAGTGCGCATTGCACATTATGGCCGAGCATCCCATTTTGGGCGGCGGTCCCGGCTCCCTGTGCGAGCTCTTCCGTCCCTACAACGAGTATTACAGCACCTCCGTCGGTTCCTATTGTGAAGTTGACTTTGCCCACAACGAATTCCTGCAGATCGGCGTTTGCGTCGGTTTCGTGGGTCTGCTGATTTACTTGGCCTTCATCGTTGCCCTGGCCATTCGTGCCTTCAAGGCAGCTGTGCGCTGCCCCATGGCCGTTATCCTGGCCGCCGGTGTCGTCGGCTACCTGGGCCACTCCTTCTTCAGCTTCTCCCTGGCAATGGTAACCCCCCTGTATTGGGTGATGGCAGGTCTGTTGGATAAATGCATCAGTCAAATCCCTCCTGTACAAAAGGAAGAACAATAATACAAAAAGAAATCCGCTGTGCTTCGGCACAGCGGATTTTTCATATGAAGCTGACGAACAGCGGACACCGGACACCGTAGGGAAGGGGTCACCCCTCCCGCAAAAAAAGCGCCGCTTCAATTTAGCATAGAAGCGGCGCTTGCTGAAGGCTGTTTTACAGTCCTTTAATTACAGGGTGTTGGTAGAGCCAAGCACGTCGCTGATCTTATGTGCTACCATCTTCTTAACCTCTGCGCGGGCAACCTTGAGGTATTCGCGGGGGTCGAAGATAGAGGGGCTCTCACTGAATACGCGGCGGATACCGGCAGTCATGGCCAGACGAATATCGGAGTCGATATTGATCTTGCAGACAGCCAGAGTAGCGGCCTTGCGCAGCTGTTCTTCGGGAATACCGACGGCATCCGGCAGCTGACCGCCGAGCTTGTTGATTTCGGCAACGTATTCCTGGGGAACGGAAGATGCACCGTGCAGAACGATCGGGAAACCGGGCAGACGACGGGAAACTTCCTCCAGAATGTCAAAGCGGAGAGGAGGAGGAACCAAAATGCCTTTTTCGTTTCTCGTGCACTGCGCAGCGGTGAACTTGTATGCACCGTGGCTGGTACCGATGGAAATAGCCAGGGAGTCAACACCGGTCTTGGTGACGAACTCTTCTACTTCTTCGGGTCTGGTGTAAGAGGAGGTGGCGGAGGAAACGGCGTCTTCGATGCCGGCCAGCACACCGAGTTCACCCTCAACGACAACGCCGTGAGCGTGAGCGTATTCAACAACCTTCTTGGTCAGGGCGATGTTGTCCTCGAAGGAATGGTGGGAACCGTCGATCATAACGGAGGTGAAACCACCGTCGATGCAGTCCTTGCATACTTCGAAGTCAGCGCCGTGGTCCAGGTGGAGGGCCAGGTCGATACCGCTGTCTTCAACGGCAGCCTGTGCCAATGCCTTCAGATAAGCGGGTTTCGCATACTTGCGGGCACCTGCGGAAGCCTGCAGAATAACGGGGGAACGCAGTTCGCCGGCAGCCTCGGTAATGGCCTGCACGATTTCCATGTTGTTGATGTTAAAAGCACCGATGGCGTAGTGGCCGTCGTAGGCTTTTTTGAACATCTCTTTGGTAGTAACTAATGCCATGTCAAAAATCTCCTAATTTTGTATTTGATAAAAACTATCCCATATATTATATCTTTTTTCACAAAATCGGTCAATAGTTTGGCATATTATTTTTGATGTTGCGGGATATTCTATACACGAAATGCTTTTCTGCGTCATGACAACACCGGCAATGAAGCGTTTGCTGCGCAAACGTGAAGCGAAAACCTTACGGTTTTCATGAAGCAGCGGCAAAGCCGCTATGAAGCGAAGCGCGCAATGTTACTTCTCCGTGTGCCGCAGGCACGCTTCACGGGGCGAAGCCCTGCTTCATTTTTCATGCGCTGCAGGCGCGCTTCATTCGCCAACAAAAAACACCTTTTGTCAAAAGACAAAAGGTGTTTTTTGTTGGCGCGACATAAGGGATTCGAACCCCCGACCTACTGGTTCGTAGCCAGGCACTCTATCCAGCTGAGCTAATGCCGCATTTCCGAACGCATAATATGATACCACAATCGTTTCCGCTTGTCAAGTGATTTTGCAATCTTTTTCAGTTAATTTCACAGGGACACTTTTGCGCAGTTGAATTCTGCGTATAAATAGAGTATAATTATAGTATAATGGATATTTTTGTTTAACAGAGGTCACGAATATGAACGTTATTCACAACGAAACGCCGCAAACCGATTTGCGGACGCAGGATTTTGATTATAATCTGCCCGAGGAACTGATTGCGCAGCACCCGGCCGAGGTGCGCGATGAATCGCGATTGATGGTCATTCACCGCGACACGGGCGTGATTGAACATAAGCATTTTTATGACGTCATCGATTATCTCAATCCCGGTGACGTGTTGGTCGTCAATAACTCCAAGGTCATTCCGGCGCGCCTGTACGGCGTCCTTACCGACCGGCCGGAAGCCAAAATCGAACTGCTGCTGCTGCGTCAGCACGAAACCGACGTGTGGGAAACGCTGGTCAAACCCGGCAAACACGCCCGCATCGGCAACAAAATGACGTTCGGCAACGGCATCCTGCAGGGGGAAGTCACTGCCATCGTGGAAGAGGGCAACCGTCTCATTCATTTCTCCTATGACAGGAGCAAATACAGAAACGTGTTCGAGGTGCTCAATGAAATCGGCACCATGCCGCTCCCGCCGTATATCAAAGAAACGCTCAAAGAAAAGGACCGTTACCAAACGGTCTATGCCAAGACCGAGGGCTCCGCTGCCGCACCGACGGCCGGCCTGCATTTTACCCCCGAACTGCTTGACCGCATTCGGGAGAAGGGCATCGCCGTGGCGCCCGTTATGCTGCACGTGGGACTGGGTACGTTCCGCCCCGTCAAAGAGGATAAGATTGCCGAGCACGTGATGCACACCGAGTATATCTCCGTGTCGCAGGAAACGGCCGACCTCATCAATGCGCGCCGTGCTGCCGGCGGCAGAGTCATCTGCGTCGGTACGACGTCCTGCCGTACGCTGGAATCCGTTTCGGATGACAACGGCATCGTGCACGCCATGGATGCCGATACCGGCATCTTCATTTATCCCGGGTATAAATTTAAGGCAACCGATGCGCTCATTACCAACTTCCACCTGCCGCAAAGCACGCTTTTGATGCTGGTATCCGCTTTTTATAACCGCGACGCCATGCTGGCCGCCTATCGGACGGCCGTTGAGATGAAGTACCGCTTCTTCTCCTTCGGCGACGCGACCCTGATGGTATGACGACGCTGCAAAACGATAACAATAAACCGCTGATTCTTGCCGTTGTCGGTCCTACCGCCTGCGGCAAAACTGCCCTGTCCGTCCGCCTGGCACGGGCGCTCGGCGCCGAGGTCATCTGCTGCGATTCCATGCAGATTTACCGCGGTATGCCGATCGGTACGGCGGCACCGACCAAAGAGGAGCAGGGGAGCGTACCGCACCATCTGTTTGACTGTATCGAACCGACGGCACCCTATTCCTGCGCGGCCTACGTTGCCGATGCGGAAAAGGCGGTGCAGGACGTTCTTTCGCGCGGGGCACTGCCGCTGTTTTGCGGCGGCACCGGGCTGTATCTCGACGCCTTTTTGCGCGGCGCCCCGTTTGAAGAAACCAAAACGGACGACGCCCTGCGTCACGAATTGGAAGCCTATCTTGCGGCGCACGGACCGGACGGCCTGCACGCCCTTTTGGCTTCACTCGATCCGGCCGCAGCTGCTGCCGTTCATCCCAATAATACCAAGCGCGTTTTGCGCGCCATTGAAATATACCGCCTGACCGGTAAAACCAAAACCGAATGGGATGCGGCGTCACGCACAGTGCCGTCGCCCTACCGCACGGCCGTTATCGGGCTGCGCTATGACAATCGGGATTTGCTGTATGCGCGCATCAATGCCCGCGTGGATGCCATGATGGCGCAGGGCTTGCCGGACGAAACGCGCCGGCTGGACGAGGCGGGCGTTTTTGCCGCCAATGCGACGGCAGCACAGGCCATCGGCTATAAAGAATTGCTGGGGTATATTCACGGACAGGAAACGCAGGAACAGGCTGTCGAAGAACTCAAACAGGCCACGCGCCGTTATGCCAAGCGGCAAATGACGTGGTTTTCGGCTAAGGACTACGTGCATTGGATTACCGTGGATGAAAATGGCACGCAGGCGTCAACCGACGCGCTTTTGGAGCAGGCGCTTGCCATCGTAAACGCCGCACGGTAAACGAAAAAATAAGGGTAACGAGAACGAAAAGGGAGGGCAGAACGGTATGCGGCATAATCCCGTCAATCGACAACGAAATATCGCATCGTACGTCTTTGCAGCCGTGCTCCTTTTTGTGTTTGCGGCCGTCTTATTTCAAATGGTGATTCCCCATACGGCCAACGTGGATACCAACGAGCTCGTCACCTCAAGGGTTGTCACAACCGTGACGGGGCGCGGCACGGTCATTCGACAGGAAACGGTTCTGCAGGCGTCGGCCACGGGGCTGTTGTACGAACTTGTCGAGGACGGTGAAAAGGTCGCCGCCGACAGTGAAATCTATTGCATTTATCCGAGCGTCGACGTCGGCAATGCGGCCGGCGTGCGCGAACAACTTCGCATTTTTGACACGGCCCTGTCAGACTTATACAGTGCGGTTGGTTCCTCGTCACTTTCAACGCTCCCGACCTTGCGGGAGGGCGTATATCTTGCCTATTCCTCCTTTGTCGATGCCGAACAGGCAGGGGACGTTGCCGTTTTGCAAACGCAGCAAAAACAATGGCTGACGCTGCTCAACCGTATGAAACGACTGACGGCGGGCACGACGTATGAAAAGCAAATTGAGATGGTGGAAGACGCCAAGCGGGAACTGCTGTCTGCCTGCGGCTATTGTGTAACGGGCACTTCACTGCAGGGACGCAGCGGCTATTACTGGAGTGCTTCCGCCTGTGACGGTTACGAATCGGTTCTGTATCCCGCCCGCCTGGAAACCATGACGGCGGCGGCACTGCAGGACGTTTTGACAAACGAAAAAACGACAATCGGCGCCGATTGCGTCGGCAAAATGGTATTCGGCACGGTTTGGTATCTTGCACTGCCGACGTCGCCGCAGGATGCATCCGTTTTCACGGTCGGGAAGTCTTACGCCGTGACGCTGACCGCGGACGGCATCACGCTGCCGATGACGCTGGAGCGCATCAACCTGTCCGAAGAAGACGCGCTGCTCGTCTTTGCCTGCAGCCGTCAGCCCGACGGATTCGATTACGAAAGGGAACAAACCGTTTCGGTGGCTGTTGGTGAGAAAACGGGGTACCGCATCCCGTCGGATGCCGTCGTTCGGTATGACGGCGAATGGGGCGTCTTTATTTTGCGCGGCGGCACGGTGTACTTCCGCAGAATTGCATCGCTTGCCAATGGCCCCGACTACGTCTTGGTTTCCGTCAAAGATACGGAACCCGAAAAGGCAACCGTTTATTCTTATCTGGCCGCAACGGATATGCTGATCACGTGCGGTAAAAATCTCTACAACGGTAAAGTGTTGTCGTAAGAATAGCAAAAAAACGCAAAAGGAAACGCAAAAGAGGCTCGTATATGACACAAATTATGCAAAACGTTGCCGGGGTACGGCAGCGGATTGAAGCGGCGGCACGCGCGGCGGGCCGCAATCCGCAGGATATTACGCTGCTGGCCGCCGTGAAATACGCGTCGGATGAAACGCTGCGCGAAATGGAAAACACCGACGTCGACGGCTTCGGTGAAAACCGCGTCCAGCAGCTGCTGGCGCGTTGGCCGGATCCTGCCTATCGTGCCAAACCCCTGCATTTTATCGGCAGTTTGCAAACCAACAAAGTGAAATACGTCATTGATAAAGTCACGATGATTCATTCCCTGGATTCGGAGCGGCTTGCCGCAGAAATCGACCGGCAGGCGGCGCGCATCGGCCGTACCGTGGACGTGTTGGCGGAAATCAATTGCGGCAGGGAAGCGGATAAGGGCGGTTTGCTCCCCGAGGACGCCGCCGATTTTTGCGCGGGGCTTTCCCGATATCCGCATTTGCGGCTTTGCGGTTTTATGACGATGGCGCCGAAATGCCCCGAAAAACGCGATTATATCCCATATTTTACGCAAACTTATAACTTAAGTATTGACATTTGGTGTAAAAAACTGCATAATAATATAGAGCCTGTGCTGTCGATGGGAATGTCAGACAGTTTTGAAGAGGCAATTGCCTGCGGCGCCACGATGGTGCGCGTCGGCAGAGGCCTGTTTGCTCCGCAACCCGATGCCGTCAGCTGACGGTATTGGCGGGAAACGGAACGGCGGCACGGACGAAATGACGTGACGGAGGACAATGACTATGTCTTTACTTAAAAAATTCGGGAAACCCCAGCCGATGGACGACCAGGAAACGATAGACTACGGCAGTGACGAATTGCCGGCGCTGAACGATCCCGACGACGTGCCGGCGTCACAACCGACAGTGTATCCCACGTATTCTACGGGAAAAGGTTCCTCCGTTAACCTGAAGCTCTTCAGCCCGAAGAGCCATAAAGAAGCCATCGATATCGCCGACGAGGTGATGAAAAAATGTATCGTCGTGCTGGATATCAGTGAACTGCCTTCCGATTCATCCATGCGCCTGATTGATTTCCTGGCCGGTGTGGTTCACGTATTGGGCGGTAAGTTGGAACGCATGAATAACGGCACGTTTATCGTTGCCCCCAACGGTGTTGACATCGGCGAACTGATGGCCGGTGACAAACAAAAGAACTGATTGAACGATGAGCAGGATTGATTACGCTCCGCACGTGGAGGCATGCCGTGGCTGCCGTTAACGACGTCAGCCGTGACAGGCATTCGGTGGCGGAACGCGTATCCGATTTGCTGAAAGCATCCGGCCGCGGCCGCATCGCGGCCGGTTCTTTTTTGACACCGGGCGAGGTGCCCGCTGTCACCGCGGAACTGCATCGCCTGGGTGCCGGTGAATCGACGTGGATACTGTTCGGCGGGTATGCCGAGGCAGAACGGGTGCGGCTGTATTGCCTGCCCGATTATCTCGAGCGTGTTGCCGACGGCGACGCCGATCTTTGTGCAGCGCTTGCACAGGACGAGGACGTCGGTATTACGATGCTGAAAATCACCGGCAGCGGATACAGGGAATTGTCCCACCGCGACGTGCTCGGCGCCGTATTGGGCCTGGGACTCGAGCGTGATGCGCTGGGTGACCTGTTGATGGAAGATACGCAAACGGCCGTGCTGTTTTGTTCCGCCCGCATTGCCGGGTTTATTTGCGACAATTTGACGCAGGCCGGCAGTGATACCGTCCGTACGGTTATGCTGCCCTACGACGCGAATTATCAGCCGATACGGCATTTTATCGATATTGCGGATACCGTTGCTTCACCGCGCCTTGACTGTGTGACGGCAGCGCTTTGCGGCTTCAGCCGCGACGTTGCGCAAAAGGCCGTTTCGGCGGGCAGGGTAGAGGTCAACTACCAAACCGTGACGGATAACGATTTGACCATCCCCGTTCCCTGTACGATTACGGTACACGGCGGCGGAGTACTGGCCCGTGAAAAAGGGGCACACGGCCCCGGTAAATATAAGGTCCTGGAAATCGGCGATCCCAATCGCCGCGGCCGCCTGCGCCTGCGCGCGCAAAAGTACGATTAACGCGTATGGCGCCGACCGCATTTCATTGTTTATTGTTTTGTAATATATTCTGGAGGTTATTATGTCCAAAGATTACTCGAATACGCTGAACCTGCCTAAGACAGAGTTCCCCATGCGGGCAGGCCTGCCTACCCGTGAACCGCTCACTGTCGATTACTGGAAGAAGATCTCCCTGTACGACAAAATGCAGGAGCACGCTGCCGGCAAACCCACCTACGTGCTGCACGACGGCCCTCCTTTCTCCAACGGTAACATCCATATGGGCCACGCGCTCAACAAAATCCTGAAGGACTTTATCGTGAAGTATAAGTCCATGACGGGTTTCCGTGCCCCCTACGTTCCCGGTTGGGATAACCACGGTATGCCGATTGAGTCCGCCATCATTAAGGAAAATAAGCTGGACCGCAAAAAAATGTCCATCCCCGAATTCCGTACGCGCTGCCACGAGTATGCGCAGAGCTACGTTGACCGTCAGCGCGACCAGTTCATCCGTTTGGGTGTAAACGGCGACTGGGAACATCCTTACCTGACCATGGACCCCAAGTTCGAGGCACGTGAGGTTAAGGTCTTCGGTGAAATCTACAAAAAGGGCTATATCTACAAAGGTATGAAGCCCGTATATTGGTGCCCCAAGGACGAAACCGCCCTGGCCGAGGCCGAGATCGAGTACCAGACCGACGCCTGCACCTCTATCTACGTCAAATTCCGTGTCACCGACGATAAGGGCCTTTTGTCCGACGTCTGCGACCTGAATAAGACCTATTTTATCATTTGGACCACTACGACCTGGACGCTGCCCGGCAACCTTGCCATCGCCCTCAACCCCGTGGAGGACTACGTTGCCGTTCGCACCGCATCCGGCGAAACCTATATCGTTGCTGCCGCTCTCTTGGAAAAGACCATGCGTGCCGGCGGTGTCGAAGAGTATGAGGTCATCAAGACGATGCCCGGTAAGTCCTTCGAGTTTATGAAGGCACAGCATCCTTTCCTGGACCGTGAGTCCATTCTGGTCAATGCCGACTACGTCACCATGGACAGCGGTACCGGCTGCGTACATACCGCTCCCGGTTTCGGCGCCGACGACTTCCGTACCTGCCAAAATTACAACATTGAGATTATCGTTCCCGTGGATGACCGCGGTTACCAGACGGCCGACGCCGGTAAGTTTGCCGGTATGTTCTATGCCGACTCCAACGAGCCGATTTTGGCCGATCTCCGCGAATCCGGCGCTTTGTACGCTTCCGAGAAAATCGAGCACGAGTATCCGCACTGCTGGCGCTGCAAGAACCCGATTATCTTCCGTGCTACGCCGCAGTGGTTCTGCTCCGTCGAGGCGTTCAAGGACGATGCCTGCCGCGCCTGCGAGGACGTAACCTGGCTGCCCGACTGGGGTGAAGAGCGTATCTGCCAGATGGTGCGCGAACGCAACGACTGGTGTATTTCCCGTCAGCGTCACTGGGGTCTGCCCATTCCCGTATTCTATTGCGCAGATTGCGGTAAGCCCGTTTGCAATGACGCCACCATTAACGCCGTATCCGATTTGTTTGCCGCACACGGCTCCAACTGCTGGTATGAAATGGACGCCAACGATATGGTGCCCGCCGGTACCGTTTGCCCGCACTGCGGCGGCAAAAAGTTCACCAAAGAAAACGATACTCTGGACGGTTGGTTTGACTCCGGTTCCAGCCACTTCGCCGTTTGCGAACAGCGCGACGAACTGACCTGGCCCGCCGATATGTATCTGGAGGGTGCCGATCAGTACCGCGGCTGGTTCCAGTCTTCTCTCCTGACCGCCATCGGTGCCAACGGCGGCCGCGCACCTTTCCGCGCTGTTCTGACCCACGGTTGGACGGTTGACGGGGAAGGCAAGGCCATGCATAAGTCCCTCGGTAACGTTATCGCTCCCGCCGATATGATTAACAAATACGGCGCCGATATCGTTCGTCTGTGGGTTGCTTCCTGCGATTACCACGTCGACGTCCGCGTTTCCGACCCGATTTTTGCCCAGTTATCCGATGCTTACCGTAAGATTCGTAACACCGCCCGCATCCTGTTGGCCGACCTGTACGACTTCAATCCCGAGACCGACCGTGTGCCGCTGTCCGATATGATTGAAATCGACCGTTGGATTGAGGCCGGTATGAATAACCTGGTAAAGACTGCCCGCGAGGGGTACGACGCCTTTGAATTCCACACCGTTTATCACGCTGTCAGCAACTTCTGCGTGACCGATTTGTCCAAACTGTACGTGGATATTACCAAGGACCGTCTTTACACCGAAAAGGCCGACAGCTTTGCCCGCCGCAGCGCACAGACCGCCATGTACGACGTGCTGTCTTCGCTGACCCGTTTGATTGCACCGCTGCTGTCCTTCACGGCCGAGGAAATTTGGCAGGCAATGCCGCACGTTTCCACCGACGTGACGGAAAGCGTCTTCTTAAACGACCTGCCCGCCTACGACGAAAAAACGGCAGCACCCGAATTGACGGCACATTGGGACAAACAGCTTGCCCTGCGTGACGACGTGATGAAGGCGCTGGAGCAGGCGCGCGCCGATAAGAAAATCGGTAAGTCTCTGGACGCCAAGGTGACGATTTACGCTGCCGACGACGCCCAGTATGACCTCTTGAACGGTTTTGCCAAGGAATTGACCACCGTTTACATCGTATCCGGTGTGAAACTGGAAAAGGGCAAGGCGCCCGAGGGTGCCTACACCGAGACCGAGTCCGGTATGGCCGTTGTCGTAGAAGCCGCCGACGGCTGCAAGTGCGACCGCTGCTGGATGTATGCGGAAAAAGGACAAAAGGCAGAGGATGGTTTCCTTTGCGACCGCTGCGCTGCCGTCATCGCTTCGCTGTGATAAAATGAAACAATTGAAAAAAGAAACTCGTTGGGGCATTCTCTGCGCGGCCATCATCGCCGCCGTGATTGCTTTGGATCAGATCGCCAAGCGCGCCGTAATGGCGCGCATGGCGATTGATGAATCCGTT
This sequence comes from Clostridiales bacterium UBA1770, assembly GCA_002315325.1. GTDB lineage: Bacteria > Bacillota > Clostridia > Oscillospirales > CAG-272 > UBA1770. Next base: position 46,461 of record DCGU01000054.1, on the reverse strand, counting down.
GACCTGATTCCCGGAGTGCTGCGCCTGACTTACATTCGTAATCCGGGCGCCGCTTTTGGTATGTTGAAAAATGCACGCTGGGTCTTCCTTGTCGTTTCCACCGTGGTGATTGTCATCGCGTTTGTCGCTATGTGGCGCCTGCGCGGGAAATCCATACTGCTGGGTGTGTCGCTCCCCCTGATTACGGGCGGCGGTATTTCCAATATGGTGGACCGTTTGTTTTACGGCGACAAGTTCGGGGACGGTACCGTTGTGGACTTTTTGGATTTTTGCGCCTTTCCCAACCTGTGGCGCTGGATTTTTAACGTGGCCGACGCCGCCGTCGTCGTGGGAACCGGTATTTTGTTTTTGTATTTGATTTTGGATATCGTAAAAGAATCACGCGTGAAGTAACGGACAACGTATCTGCTCGTTCACGTGCTGAATGAAGCTTAATTTTTATGTGCCGCCGAGGCGGCATGGGGGATTCACATGGAGAAAACGCTGCACCTGACGGTGGAGGAACAGAACGCTGACGGGGTGACGCTCGTCGGTATGCGGCTGGACGCCTTTTTGGCGGCCGAGACCGATATGAGCCGTTCTGCAGCCGTCAAGCTGGTGGAGAGCGGTCGTGTACTGTGTAACCGAAAAGCAGCCGCCAAAAGCCTGAAAATGAATATCGGCGACGAGGTGACCGTCGTTTTACCGGAACCCGTTTCCTGTGCGGCATTGCCGGAGAATATCCCGCTTGACGTCGTTTATGAGGACGGCGACCTGCTCGTCGTCAACAAACCCGTCGGCATGGTGGTGCACCCCGCGCCCGGCAACGAAACCGGCACGCTGGTCAACGCCCTGTTGTATCATTGCCGCGGGGAACTGTCCGGTTCTGCGTCGCTTTGCGTCGGCGGCGTCATTCGTCCCGGCATCGTGCACCGTATCGATAAGGATACGAGCGGCCTTTTGGTCGTCGCCAAGAATGACGACGCACACGCAGGTCTTTCGGCGCAGCTCAAGGGGCATCATATCGACCGCATCTATGCGGCCGTTGCCGTCGGCAATTTTCGCGACGAGGCCGGCACGGTCAACGCGCCCATCGGACGCCATCCCGTCAAACGGCAGCAAATGGCCGTATTGCCCGCATCGGACAAAACGGCGCGCGAGGCTGTCACACATTATACGGTGTTGGCCCACTTGGGGCGGTATACGTATTTGCGCTGCCAATTGGAAACGGGCCGTACGCACCAAATTCGCGTGCATATGGCGCATCTGGGCCACCCGCTGCTGGGCGATCCTTTGTATGGCGGCGACGGGACACCCTTCCAGGCTGCCCACAAATCATTATTTGTCGGACAATGCCTGCACGCCGGGGAACTGACGTTTACCCACCCGCGCACGGGGGAACAAATGCATTTTACGGCGCCGATGCCGGATAATATGCAGCGCATTCTGCAAATTCTGACACAGGAGGCAAATGCGTAATGAATCTTGTCGTATGTCTCGATAAAAACGGCGGTATGCTGTTCAACAAGCGGCGGCAAAGCCGCGACAGCGCCGTGTATGAAAAACTGCTGACGCTGGCACAGGGGGCACCCGTGTGGATGACGGCGTCTGCGGCGGCACTGTTTGCCGCCGTACAACATAATCCTGCGGACGTTCGCACGGATGAAGCGCCCGTGACAAAAGCGGGCAGGGGAGAGTGGTGCTTCTTTGAAGGGCACCCGTCCCTGATTCCGTGGGAAAACGTCGAACAATTGCACGTCGTTTTGTGGAACCGCGCCTATCCGTCCGATACGCGATTCCCGGATGACGAACTGCAGGGGAAAAAGCCCGTGTCAAAGGAAAACTTTCCCGGCACGTCGCACGATAAAATTACGTGGGAGGTTTATGCGTTATGAGCAGAGGAAAATCGTCTTATCGCAGAAAATCGTCTAAAAAGGGTTCCGTCGGTTCGATACTTGCCGCTGTCCTCATTTTGGTAGTATTATTTGTCCTGAACCAAATGGGTTTGGTGGAACTGCCGTTCGATTTCGGCGCCAACGAACAGGGACAGGAACAGGGTACGGAACAGCAATCGGTCGATATCGGCAATATTCCCGCCTTCAGCGGCTATGCCTGTGTCGTCCTGAATGATAATATACCCGCATTTACCGACGAGGAAAAAACCGTCGCGTATTACGAAGCGTTTGACCTGGAGCATTACGGGGAACTGGACAGTCTCGGCCGCTGTACGGCCGCCTACGCTGCCGTTTGCCGTGAAACCATGCCGACGGAAAAGCGCGATTTTACCTTGAAAACAAAACCGTCCGGCTGGATTAACGTGAAGTATGACACGTCCCTTGTCGACGGCGGCTGGTTGTATAACCGCTGTCATCTCATTGGCTGGCAGCTCACGGCCGAGGCGGATAATGAACTGAATTTGATTACCGGTACCCGCTATCTCAACGTCACAGGGGATTCCGACCCGGACGACGGCAAAATCGAGGGCGGTATGCTGACCTTTGAAAATATGGTAGCCGACTACGTCAAGGAAACCGGCAACCACGTCGCCTACCGTGTGACGCCCATTTTCGAGGGGGATAACCTGCTGGCAAGCGGCGTGCAGATGGAGGGCTGGTCCATTGAGGACAACGGCGAGGGCATCTGCTTCAACGTTTTCTGCTACAACGTGCAGCCCGGTATCGTGTTGGATTACGCCACGGGCGAGAGCCGTTTGGCCGAATAAGTTTTTTTAAAATGGAATGATTGACGATTAACGGTTGACGGTTCCCGTTGAACCGGGAAACGATACTATTGTATAACTGCCGCATTGGCGGCATGGAGGTTATTATGGCACAATTGAAAATGTACTGGCTGGACGGTACCCCGATTAAGCATTACGATTTGCCCGAGGGGTATTCCATTGTAAACTATAAAAGCGAAGAGGATAAAATCGGCTGGCTCGACTGCTGCCGCAACGGCTTGGTCGGTGACGACGCCGGCGTCGGTGCTTTTGACGGCTGTATGTTTGGCCGCCGCGGCCTGGACGTGTACAACGACGTTTTCTTCATTGATTATAACGGCGAGCACGTCGGCACGGTCACGGCCTTTGTTCATGCCGAGGACGGTATGGGCGATATGCATATGGTGGGTATCCGCACCGATTTCCGCGGTAAGGGTTTGTCCAAGTACTTAACGGAAATTATGCTGACCCATTTGGCCGGCAAAGTGAAAGTCATCGAACTGACGACGGACGACTGGCGTAAACCGGCCGTTAAGGGATACGTCAACGGCGGTTTCCTCCCTGTGGAATACGATACGGGTATGGAGGAACGCTGGCAGGCGCTCATCGATGAACTCGGCATCGACTCTTTGCAGATGCTCAACGACGACGCCACGCCCTATAAGATGCTCTATCGTCACAAGGACTGATTGGATAAATGATTTTTAGCGAACAGAATGCCGGCAAAATCCGCCTGATGGCCTTTGACCTGGACGGTACGCTGTCCAACCATAAGCAGCACCTGCCGGACGAAAACAAAGAAACGCTGCGCCGTTTGGCGCAGCGTTATCGTCTGTTGATGGTCGGTGCCGGGTCCGTCGCCCGCATCCACGAGCAGATGGAACGTTTCCCCCTGGATATCATCGGTAATTACGGTATGCAGGAGGGCCGTTGGGATGCCGTGACCGACACGCTTGTGCCCGTACGGGACGAAAGTGCCCCCGTGGACCGCGACAGCGTTGCCGCCCGTATCACGGTTTTGCGTGAAAAATACGGTTTTTTGACCTATGCCGGCGACAGCGTGGAGTTCCACGCGTCCGGCTGCGTGACCTTCCCCATCATCGGTACGAAGGCAGTCCTTGCCGATAAACTGGCCTTTGATCCCGACCGTTCCCGCCGCCGCGCCATCTACGACGACGTCAAAAACACGTTTGCCGAGTATACGGTGTTCGTCGGCGGCTCGTCTTCCTTCGATATGGCACCCGCTCCTTATGATAAATATTACGCACTGGACCGTTATTGCCGTGAGCACGGTTATGCCCATGACGAGGTCGTTTTCGTCGGTGACGATTACGGGCAGGGCGGCAACGACGAGGCAGTATTCACGTCGGATATCCCCTTTATTCGCGTGGATGATTTCCGTACCTTTCCCGCAGCGGTCGCATCCTTGCTTTTTTAAGAAAACGGCTTGACAAAAACGAAAAATTGTGTATAATATTCCTTGTTGCGGGAGTGGCGGAACCGGCAGACGCGCATGTTTGAGGTGCATGTGGGTAACACCATAGGGGTTCAAGTCCCCTCTCCCGCACCAAAAAAGCAGGGCAGACCAAAAGGTCTGCCCTGCTTTTTTGGTGAATGAAGTCGCCCTTACGGGCTAATGAAGGAATGAAGAAATGAAGACGCTTCGCTAATGATAATGGGAGAACGGGAGAAACGAGGGCGACTTCGCTTCATTAGTGCGCAGCACGTCTTCATTAGGTGCGCAGCACCGTCTTCATTAACGAGCGAAGCGAGTGTCTTCATTAATGAAGCAATTACTTTCGAATATTGTTTTCATAGGCTAATGAAAGAATAACGAGCGAAGCGAGTGTCTTCATTGACAATAGCGTTATATTTTGCTATGATTAAGATGAAAGAAGGTGAGCATAGTATGCGTAATGATCAGCTATCTGTTCAATCTATGGATTTTGCGGTTTCCATTATCAATTTGGTAAAATACTTGAAAGGAAAACACGAATCGGTCATCTCCAATCAAATCGGCAGAAGCGGTACCTCCATCGGTGCGAACATCCGTGAAGCACAATATGCCCACGGAAAAGCAGATTTTGTTGCAAAGCTTCAAATTGCCTTGAAAGAAGCAAACGAAACAGGTTATTGGCTTGAATTATTACATAAAACGAATTATATTTCCGAGGAAGAGTATAAATCACTTGATTTTGCCTGCGCAAGCATCAGAGTCATGCTCGTCTCTTCCATTAACACGTCAAAAAGTAATTTAACGAATTAAAATCCCAATAATGAATAATTCGGAGGACACACGTTATGCCGGCGATACCAACCAAAGAACAATTAATCTGGCAGGATATGGAGCTCGGTGTCATTATCCATTACCTGATGGATATTTATAACCCGACGGCCAACCCCAAATTATCGACTGTTCGGGACGAGCTGCCGCCGTCGTGCTTTGCACCACAAGGATGGGACACCGACCAGTGGATTCGTTCCGCGCACGAGATGGGCGCCAAGTATGCCGTCTTGGTGGCCAACCATTGCACCGGTTTTTCACTGTGGCAGACGAAGGATAACCCGTATTCCGTGGCCGGATGTGCCTATGGGGACGGCAAGGGCGATATCGTTCGGGATTTTATTGCCTCGTGCCGTAAATACGGCCTCAAACCGGGGCTTTACTACTCAACCGGGTGTAACGGGTATTACGGTATTAATGATGAGAAGATGAACGATGAAACCTTCGCAACGGCGTGGTACCACGATTACGTGAAGCACGTAGAGGCGCAGGTGACGGAGCTTTGGTCACAATACGGCGACCTGTTTGAAATCTGGTTTGACGGCGGCATTGTCCCGCTCGAAAAAGGCGGCCCCAATCTCGTGCCGATTTTGAAAAAGTATCAGCCGAATGCACTTTGCTTCCAGGGACCGAAGGGGTACCCGCATAATCTCCGCTGGGTAGGAAACGAGGACGGACTGGCACCGGCAGACTGTTGGGCGGCGACTTTTGCAGGGGAAAATCGGTTTGACGGAACAAAGCCGAATGAAGAGGCGGGATGCGGTGACCCGGACGGCATCTATTACGCGCCGGCCGAAACCGATATGCCGAACCGGGACCATCTGGCATTCGGCGGCGGATGGGCATGGAAACCGGGACAGACCGACCACGTCTTTTCTGCAAAGCATCTGCTGGATTGTTATCTGCATTCCGTCGGGCGCAACTCCAACCTTCTGCTCGGTATGGCCATCGGAAAAGACGGCCGTTTTGAGGACGAAGAGCAGTTCCGTTCTTTCGGTAAACTTTTACAGGATACCTTTGGCGATGGTGCGCGACGGGGCTATGCCGTCGGTTCGGCTTGCTTAACGCAGACGGTCACGCTGCCGGCCCCCGCCGATATTTCCTACGTGGTGCTGCGTGAGGATATGACACAGGGGCACCGCATCCGTGGTTTCCGCGTTCTGTTCGACGGTGTCGAAGCCGCAACCGGTCATTGTATCGGGCATAAGCGCATCCTGCCGCTTGTCGGCAAAAACGTTACCGCGGTCACGATTGAACTGACGAAAACGGTTGACGGTGCAACGTTGCGGGATATCGCCGTTTATTGATACGAATATAAAGGGCTGTTGTCAATACGCATATACAAAAGCGTATGAACAACAGCCCTTTTCTTTGCAATGAAACGTTTTCGGTTGCTTTTATGATTGACTTATTTTCTCAAACGTCACCGTTTGTTCCTCCCCATACGTATTACGTCGTCCGCGGCGGCGACTGTTGCAGCCGCACAAACGGCGATGGACCCGTATCGTACGTCAATAAATCGTACCGTCAACGGCAAAAGAAACAACAGCACGCCCGTCACTTTATTGGCGACGGAGTGCGGAATGAGACGCTTTTCTTTGACGTAGGACGCAATCGCTCCCGTCACTTTCACGGCAGCGATGGCTGCTGCCCACGCCCAAATCCACCGCGGTATTTGCATTGTCGGTACGACTCGAACAACCCAGACAACCGCAAAGACAAAATCGGCGATACTGTCCAGCTTGGCCCCCTGTTCGCTCGTCGCCCGGAGCGCCCGTGCCGTGAACCCGTCCAGTACGTCGGACAGGCCGCATAAAAGATAAAAAATCAGAAACGGGACCGCGGTCGGCTCCCACAGCAGCAACAACAGTGCGCAGGGGATGCGGCATAACGTAATGGCGCCGGCAATGCGCCGGCGCCACGCTGTTTCTTGATAAATCGGCATTATGACTGCCCGCAAACAGGCATCCAAATGCCGCAGGTATAGTCGGGCGATTGCGGATTGTTGGCGGAGTAGACCTCTACCATCATCTTGCCGTCGGCGCCGTGCGCTTTGCCCTCCTGCGGGAACCATTCCTGCCATATGGCCTTGTTCAACGTCTGCATAGATTCCGGCAGCGGCCCCTGTGCCTGAAAAACAGCCCAGTCACCGGCAGGGCAGGTGAACAGTTCCAGGCCTGCGGGTACGTCGCCGCCCTGATACAGGCCGGCAATCCAATAGGAAAAGCCGTCTTCACGGTCAACACACAGGGCATACGTCCCGATGACGTTATCCAGCAGTGCCTTTTCCACGGGGGTCTGCGGCGTCATTGTCTGCCACAGGTGCGCATATTTTTGATTGTATTCTTTATCCCAAAATTCCGGGCATTTGACGTATCCTTCATCCGGTTTCATTTCCGTATGGAAACCGATAAAAGTAAGCGCGGGTTTGGTTTCGTAATTGACATTCATATTTGATTCCTCCGTTCTTGGCAGTGGTTCCCGCCTGCACGGCGGGCGTATTATATCCTATATAGTATAAAACGCGGCGCGTCATCTGTCAATATCCGATTGGAAACAAAATGCGGGGTTGACACCGCCATGATATTTTTTTATAATAGAAATGATATTTCAAATAGGGGAGGGCATTATGGCACAACCGAAACCGACACAAAACCAACTGAAATTCCTGGATTGGGAATTCGGTGTCTTTTTCCATTTCGGGATTCGCACGTTTTACGAGGGGCATACCGACTGGGACGGGCACGAGGCGGAAATGATACCGGCCGGATTCAACCCGGAGAAAATCGACTGTGAACAGTGGATCCGCACCATCAAAGAGGCCGGTGCAAAATACGCCGTCATGACGGCCAAACACCACGACGGATTTGCCAACTGGCCGTCCGCCTATTCCGATTACAGCGTCAAAAACACGCCGTACCAAAACGGTAAAGGCGACGTCGTGCGTCAGTTTACCGACGCCTGCCGTAAATACGGTCTCGGTATCGGGTTATACTACAGCCCGGCGCAGTTCGGCTTTGCCTTTGTCGACGCGAAAGCCTACGACGACTATTTTGTCAATCAAATGACGGAGCTGTTGTCGAATTACGGCAAAATCGATTATTTGTGGTTTGACGGCTGCGGCAGCGGCGGCCACGAATACGATTGGCCGCGGATCTTGGGGGAAATTCATCGTCTGCAGCCCGACATTTTGATTTTCGGCTTTGGGCAGGGTACCGATTGGATCGGCAACGAGGAGGGCATCACGCCTTTTGGCACGTCCTACGTGTCGGGCGGCGTGTTCCGTCCTTTTGAATGCGACTGCAAGATGCGCCGCGGCAACTGGTTTTTCAGCGATCGCGACGAGCACCTCGTGCGCCCTGTCGCGGATTTGTGCGGCCTGTGGTACTACAGCGTCGGCCGCGGGAATAACCTGCTGCTGAATATCGGACCCAACCGGGAGGGTGTTCTGCCGCAGGCAGACTGCGACGCGCTCGTGGGTATGAAACGCGAACTGGACCGCCGCTTTGCCAACCCCGTGCCGTATACCTTGGAACGAAAGGGCAACCGCTTTATTCTGCACCTTGCGCAGCCGCAGCTGCTCAACACCGTTGTGCTGTCCGAAAATCTTTTGCAGGGGGAGAAGATTCACGCCTTCACCATCGGTGCCGGCGACGACACGATGCATCTGTATGACGGCAAAACCGTCGGTCACAAGCAGATTGTTACGATCCCGCCGTATTGGTTCGGAAGTCTGATTTTGGAAATCACCGATGCGGATGCAGATTTTGAATTGACCGATATTAAACTTTATTACGTGCAATAACGATCCCGATGCGGGGAGTGATTGTCCGACACAGATGCAGTCGGACAATCACTCCCCGTTTTTCCTTGACAGTCATAACCATTATAGAGTATAATAATATACTGTATTATAATGTCATATTATGTCTTATCTCACAAAAGCGGAGGGGTAGTTTCCATGGATAGCTGCAGCCGGGCGGATCATTTCCTGCCTGCCGAAGAAGTCGAACTTCAAAAACAATATATAGAAAAAATCAAGGCGCAAAATGCGGCAAAGGCCGCCGTGCCGGGTGTCTTTGTCCTGACGTTCGGGTGCCAACAAAATGAGGCGGACAGTGAAAAGCTGGCCGGTATGGCCGAGGCCATGGGGTATAAAACCGTATCGAACCCGCAAGAGGCCGAGCTCATCGTGGTCAACACCTGTGCCATCCGTGAGCACGCCGAACAAAAGGCACTCTCCATCGTCGGCCAATACAAGCATTTAAAGGCGCAAAATCCGGATTTGACCGTCGCCGTTTGCGGCTGTATGGTCACGCAGGCGCACCGGCGCGAAGAAATCAAGCGCAGCTTGCCCTACGTGGATATCGTTTTCGGTACGTCGTCCATTCATCGTTTCCCGCAGCTGTTGTGGGAACGCCGGGAAAAGGATAAGCGTATGTTCCTCCCCGATGAGGAAAAATATATGGTGGCGGAGGGCCTGCCCATCCGCCGCGGCGACAACCGCCACGCCTGGGTTTCCATTATGTACGGCTGCAACAATTTTTGCTCGTACTGTATCGTGCCCTACGTTCGCGGCCGTGAACGCAGCCGCCGTGCCGAGGATATCGTGCGTGAGGTGCGTGAGCTGGTGCAAAACGGGTACCGCGATATCACGCTGCTGGGACAAAACGTCAACTCCTACGGCAAGGATAACGACGACGGCATTGACTTTGCCGACCTGCTCGCTATGCTCGACGCCATCGAGGGCGATTGGTGGCTGCGGTTTATGACCAGCCATCCGAAGGATGCGACGCGGAAATTGGTGGACGTGATGGCAAACGGCCGTCATATTGCCCATCATTTCCATCTGCCGATTCAATCGGGCAGCGACCGTATTTTGAAACTGATGAACCGCCACTACGACCTGGCGCGGTATCAGGATATTCTCTCGTATATCCGCCAAACCGTGCCGGATATGGCCGTGACGACGGATATCATCGTCGGGTTCCCGGGGGAAACCGAGGAGGACTTCGAAGCAACGCTGAACGTGCTCAAGAGCGCCCGCTTCGATATGATCTTCTCGTTTATCTATTCGCCCCGCCGCGGCACCCCTGCCGCCGAGATGCCAGACCAAATCCCGCCTGCCGTACAGAGCGAGCGCTTCAATCGTCTGCTGCAGACGCAAAACGCCATCTCGCTTGAAGTCAATGCACCGCTGAACGACACAACGGTTCGCGTGCTGTGCGACGGTCCCAGTAAAAACGACCCCGGCGTATGGTCGGGCCGTACCGCCACCAACAAAATCGTCTTTTTTGACGCCGGTCCCGCGGATATCGGTCAATTTTTAAATGTTCACGTCACCCGTGCGGACACGTTCGCCCTGTACGGCGACGTGATTCGATAACCATTGTTTGAAAGGATTGTAAAGATATGTCTACCACACCGAATCAGGATAAAATATTTGAACTGGCCACGGCCCTCGGTCAGGCGCTGAAGGCTGAACCGAGTCTGGTCAAACTGGAACAGGCCAAGGCCGCTTACGAGGCCGACGCCGATCTCAAACGCAAAATGATCGAGTACGAGGTACAGGAAAAGGCGATGCAGGCCGAGGCATCCAAGGCCGACCGCAATTCCGATATCATCGGTATGATTCAAAACCGCATCAACGTTTTGTATCGCGAGATTGCCGAGCACCCCGCGTTCGTCGCACTCAACGAGGCACAGAACGAGGTCAACGAGCTCATGAACCGCGTGAACTCTACGATTATGTTCAACGTAACGGGGGAAGATCCCAATTGCACCCACGATTGTTCTACCTGCGGCGGTCACTGCCACGGTTAATCGGGAATACGTCCGGGCGTAACGCCTGCACGGAAAAGGAGGGAACACGGCTATGACTCCGATGATGGAGCAGTATTTTGAAATCAAAAATCAATATAAAGATTATCTGTTGTTTTACCGTGTCGGCGACTTTTACGAGATGTTTTATGAGGACGCCAAAATTGCGTCGAAGGCCATCGACCTGACGTTGACCGGCAAAGACTGCGGGGAAGAGGAACGCGCCCCCATGTGCGGCGTGCCGTTCCATGCCTGCGAGGTCTATATCGGAAAACTGATAGAAAAAGGTTTCAAGGTTGCCATTTGCGAGCAAACCGAGGACCCTGCCAAGGCAGTGGGCCTGGTCAAACGTGAAGTGATTCGCGTCGTGACCCCCGGCACCATTTTGGAATCGAATCTGTTAACCGACCAAAAGAACAACTATCTGTGTGCCCTGTATCTGACCGAAAACGGCTGCGGCATTGCGTTTGCCGACGTGTCCACACCGGTCGTCTACGCCACGTCCTTTGAGGGCGGCGATTGGCAGGGCAGTTTGTGCAACGAACTCGGCACCTACGCGCCGAGCGAAGTGCTCATGAACCTGGAGGCCTCTGCTTTCCCGAACGTCACGACGCTGGTGCGTGAACGCCTCGGCGCCATGCTCGCCGATAACCAGAGGACCCGCTACGATACCAAGCATGCGCGCGAACTCGTCACCGAACAGTTCGGCGGCAACGTCCGCGAATCGGTTTTGGAGGATACGCTGCTGTGTCCCGCCGTCGGTGCGCTGCTGCAATACATCCGTGAAATGGAAAAGGGCGACGTGTCCTATATCCGCGAACTGCAGCTGTATACCGGCGGGCAGTATCTGAATATGGATATCAACACGCGCCGCAACCTGGAACTCACCGAAACGCTGCGGACCAAGGAAAAGAAGGGGACGCTTTTGTGGGTGTTGGATAAGACCCATACGGCCGCCGGCGCGCGCCTTTTGCGCCGCTGGATTGACCGGCCCCTGTTGAACGTCAAGGCCATCACCGCACGCCAGGGCGCCGTGAACGAGCTGTTCGGCAATTATATCCTGCGGCACGAACTCGGCACGCTGCTTGCAAACGTACTGGATATGGAACGCTTGGTTACCCGTGTCGTATACGGCTCCGCCAACGCCAAGGATTTGCGCGCCATTTCCGCCACGCTCGCCATACTGCCCGACGTCAAAAAACAGTTGGAGGGCTGCACCTCGGCGGAACTTTGCCGCATTCGCGAAGACATGGATTTGCTCGAGGACGTTTGCGCCGATATCAACAGCGCCATTAAAATCGAGCCGCCGTTTTCACTGCGTGAGGGCGGTTTTATCGCTGACGGCTACGACGAACAGGTCGATTATCTGCGTTCCGTTATGAACGACGGTAAGGGCTGGATTGACCGCATGACCGAGGAAGAACGCGAAAAAACCGGCATCAAAACGCTGAAAATCGGTTACAATAAGGTTTTCGGCTATTACATTGAAGTGACCCGCTCCCTGCTCGATCAGGTGCCCGACCGTTACGTCCGCAAACAGACGCTGACGGGTGCCGAGCGCTTTATCACGCAGGAACTCAAAGATATGGAGGCGACGATTCTCGGCGCCGAGGAAAAAATCCGCGGCCTGGAATACGAGCTTTTCGTGGAAATCCTCGGCCGTGTTTCCGCCGCTTCGGAACGCATTCAAAAGGCTGCGTTCCTGTTGGCCCAACTCGACGTGTACGAAAGCTTGGCGTCGGTGGCCGCACGCAATAAATACGTCTGCCCCGAAGTGGACGAATGCCCCGTCATCGATATCAAGGACGGCCGTCATCCCGTTGTCGAGCAGTTTGTTAAGGAATCCTATTTTGTGCCCAACGACACCTATTTGGATACCGACCGTAACCGCCTGGCCCTGATTACCGGCCCCAATATGGCGGGTAAATCCACCTATATGCGGCAGGTGGCGCTGATTGTGCTGATGGCGCAAATCGGCTCCTTCGTCCCTGCTGCCGACGCCCGCATCGGTGTCGTGGATTTCATTTTTACACGTGTCGGTGCCTCCGACGATTTAGCGTCGGGACAGTCCACGTTTATGTTGGAAATGAACGAGGTCGCCTATATCCTGAAAAATGCGACCAAACGCAGTCTTATCGTTTACGACGAGGTCGGCCGCGGCACGTCCACGTTCGACGGCATGAGCATTGCCCGCGCCATCGTCGAATACACGCACAGCAAAAAAATCGGTGCCAAGACGCTGTTTGCCACGCATTACCACGAGCTGACGTCCATGGAGGACGAGTTCGAGGGCATTGTGAACTATAACATTGCCGCCAAAAAGCGCGGTGACGATATCATCTTCCTACGTAAGATTGTGCGCGGTTCCACCGACGACAGCTACGGTATCGAGGTCGCCAAACTGGCGGGTCTGCCGAACGAGGTCATCAAGCGCGCCAAAGAGGTGCTCAAGTCCGTGGAAACCACGGCCATGGCCATCGCTGCGGCAGATACCGGCAACGATAAGCCGCTATTGGATGAATCCGTTATCAGTATGGACGATATGATGCAGGACCGCGTCATTGAAAAACTTCGGTCCACCGACGTTAACACCTTGTCTCCGTACGAGGCGATGACGTTATTGTTTGAAATAAAAAAAGACCTTGGATAAACGTATCAATGAATGAGAAGGAGGTGCTGACAATATGGGCGTGATTAACGTATTACCGTTTTCGGTGGCGAACTTAATCGCAGCAGGTGAGGTGGTGGACCGCCCTGCCTCTGTCATCAAGGAACTGCTGGAGAACGCCATTGATGCCGGCGCCACCCGTATCACCGTTGAAATTCAGAACGGCGGCGTCACGTATATGCGCGTGACCGACAACGGCTGCGGCATCAGTGCCGAGGATTTGCCCCTGACCATTCGCCGCCATGCCACCAGTAAAATCAAGGACGCAACCGACTTGGAAACCATTATGACGCTGGGCTTCCGCGGGGAAGCACTGGCAGCGACCGCCTCGGTTTCGCACCTGCGTATCATCTCCCGCCCGGCCGATTGCCCCGTGGGCACCGTGCTGGAAACCGTCGGCGGGGAAGAGTACGAACTGACGGAGACGGGTTGTCCCGCCGGGACGTCCGTCATCGTGGAGGATTTGTTTGCCAACGTGCCCGCCCGCCGCAAGTTCCTAAAAAAGGACGTGACCGAGTCCATGGCAGTGACCGTCAACGTCACGCACGTGGCCCTCTCCCATCCCGAAATCGCCTTCAATTTAATCGTGGACGGCGCCCGACGGCTGGAAACCGCCGGCGACGGCAGCCTCAAGAGCACCGTGTACGCCGTGTACGGCCGCGACTTCACGAGTCGTTTGATTGAGGTCAAGGGGGAACTGGAGGGCATTACGGTCACCGGTTTCATCGGCCGATCCGATAACGTTTGCGGCAGCCGTAACCGCCAGGATTTCTTCATCAACAATCGTACCGTCAAAAGCAAGACGGCCATGGCCGCACTGGAACAGGCATTCGTTTCTTATCTGCCGCCGGAAAAGTTTCCGTGCTGTATTTTGAATATCGGCATCCACCCGGGGCTCGTTGACGTCAACGTGCATCCCGCCAAGCTGGAGGTGCATTTCTCCAACGAAAAGGTGGTTTTTGAGGCCATTTATTACGCCGTAAAACAGGCGCTGGAGGACGATAAGAGCCGTCCCGACGTCAAAGTCAATGGCAATCAGGGTTCGTTCGGCCATATGACGGCCGACGAATGGCGCCGCACGGGTGCGCAGGCTTTTGCCCCCATCCCCGAACGCGGTGACTCCGTCAAGGCACGGCAGATTGCCATGAGTACCCCCGCGGGCAACACGACGTCATCCGCACCCGCATTTGACCGGCCGTCGGTTACGCCCGCCGTTCCCACAGCGGTGCGGCCGGCACCGCAGGCCCCGCAATCCTATGCCGATGCACCTTTACCTTCATCTTCATCCGTGCCGCTGCCGCACGTACCGTCGGCAGCCGATAATGGATGCAAGCAGACAGAGCAGACGGCACAAACCGCTCAAACAGTACAAACAGCTCCCGCACCGGCAGCGCCGACAGCACACAGTGTTTGCGACGTCCCGTACGAGGGCGTCAATCCCGCCGTGCCGACCGTATCACAAAAGCCGACGCCCGACAACGACGCAGCCATTCGTATGCCTGTGTCTGCACCGTCACAGGCCGACGCAGCACAGGAAAAAGAACTGCTGCCCTGGCGTATTGTCGGCTGGGTATTTAACGCATATATTATCGTGGAGCGCGGCAGCGAAATGCTGCTCATCGACCAGCACGCCGCCCACGAACGCATTTTGTTCGAGACGCTGAAGGAACGGCTGCACGCAACGGTGCCCTCGTCGCAAATGCTGATGCTGCCCATCGAGGCACCGGCCGACGACGCCGAAATTCAGGCGTTGACCGAATACCGCGATGAACTGGAAAAAATCGGATTTGAAATGGATGCCGGACGCCACGTACTGTACGTCACGGCCATTCCGTGCGGTATTGAAGCCGCCGCCGTGCCCGCCATGCTGCAGGCGATGGCCGCACAAATCACAGACGGTACGGGGCACCCCGAACTGACGCGTGACATTTTATTTGAAAAGGCCTTGTATCAGGCCTCCTGCAAAGCGGCCATCAAGGCCGGCAGGGAATACGTTGCGGGGCACCTGGAATGGGTGGTCGGCAAATTAATGGAACTGCCGGATATCACCTTCTGCCCGCACGGCAGACCGGTGGCCATGACGCTTTCCAAAAAGGAACTTGACAAACAGTTTGAAAGGACGTAATCTTCATGTGTGAAAAAGACGAAAAGATGGGCAAGTTTACCTTGCTGACACAGGACGGCAAGGCACGCCGCGGTATTCTGCATACCGTGCACGGCGATATCCAGACGCCCGTTTTTATGAACGTCGGCACCTGCGCCGCCATTAAGGGCGGTGTCTCCCCGACAGAACTGGTGGACATCGGCTGCCAGGTCGAGCTGTCCAACACCTATCACCTGCATCTGCGCCCCGGTGACGGTTTGATTAAACAAATGGGCGGTATCCGCAAGTTTATGTCGTGGAAGGGCCCCGTGCTCACCGACAGCGGCGGATTCCAGGTGTTCTCCCTGGCATCGCTGCGTAAAATTAAGGAAGAAGGCGTGTATTTCGCCTCCCACATTGACGGCCGCCGTATTTTTATGGGCCCCGAGGAAAGTATGCAGATTCAGTCCAACCTGGCATCCACCATTGCCATGGCCTTCGACGAATGCGTGGAAAACCCCAGCCCGTACCCCTACGTCAAACAGTCCTGCGAACGCACGGCGCGCTGGCTGGTGCGCTGCAAGGCCGAAATGGAACGGCTGAACAGCCTGCCCGATACGCTCAACCCCAACCAGCTGCTCTTCGGTATCAACCAGGGCGGTACCTACGACGATTTGCGCGTGTGGCACATGGATGAAATTGCCAAACTGGACTGCGACGGTTACGCCATCGGCGGTTTGGCCGTGGGTGAGGACGCCGAGACGATGTACCATATCATCGACGTCGTGGAACCCCATATGCCGGTGGAAAAGCCCCGTTATTTAATGGGTGTCGGTACGCCCGTCAATATTCTGGAGGCCGTGCACCGCGGTGTCGATTTCTTCGACTGCGTGATGCCCAGCCGCAATGCCCGCCACGGTAACCTCTTTACCTGGAACGGCAAAATGAACCTGCAAAATGAAAAATATATTGCCGACGACCGCCCCATCAGCGACGTCTGCAATTGCCCCGCCTGCCGCCATTACAGCCGCTCCTACCTGCGCCATCTGGTGCATTCGCAGGAGGCGCTCGGTATGCGTTTGGCTGTCGCCCATAATTTGTTCTTCTATAACGAACTCATGGCGAAAATCCGCGAGGCACTTGACGGCGGTTATTTTGAAAGCTTCTATCAAAAGTACCGCGTGATTCTGGCACAGCGCGTGCCGGACGGCCAATAATCCTGCACTTATTTTTATCATATAAACGGAGGAAATGAACATGAAATCATTAACGGACGTTTTTACACTGTCGAACGGTGTGCAGATTCCCTGTGTTGGGTACGGCACGTGGCAGACTCCCAACGGTGACGTGGCGCGCGACAGCGTTGTGGCTGCACTCAAGGCCGGCTACCGTCATATCGATACAGCCGCCGCCTACGGCAACGAAGCGAGCGTCGGAGAGGGCATTCGTTTGTCCGGTGTTGCCCGCAGCGATATTTTCTTAACAACCAAGCATTGGATTATGGAACGCGGTTATACAAAGACTGTGGCCGCCGTAGAGGCATCGCTCAAGAACCTCGGCACCGACTACCTGGACCTGTACCTGGTGCACTGGCCCTGCGTGGAAAAGTCCAACCCCAACTGGAAGGAAATCAACGCCGCCACCTGGGCCGGCTTTGAAAAGATGTACAAAGAGGGCAAGATTCGCGCCATCGGCGTGTCAAACTACCTGCCCGAACAGATTTTGGCCCTGGAAGAAACCGCAACCGTAAAGCCCATGGTCAACCAGATCGAGTTCCACCCCGGTTACTATCAGCCGGCACTCGTAGAATGGTGCCAAAACCACGGTATGCTGGTCGAGGGCTGGTCGCCTCTCGGCTGCGGTGCCGTTTTACAGGACGTAACGCTGGGTAAGATTGCCGCCAAGTACAACAAGAGCGTTGCACAGGTTTGCGTGCGCTTCGCCCTGCAGTCCGACGTGCTGCCCATGCCCAAGTCCACCCACGCCGAGCGTATCGCCCAGAACGCCGACGTCTTCGACTTTGAACTGTCCGACGCCGATATGCTCGCCATCCGCACCATGCCCCCCGTCGGCTACAGCACCTACCACCCGACCGAAGCCCCCGCAGACAGTCTCTTCGGCGGTAACTACGACGTGGACTGATTCTTCTGAAAACCAATAAAACAGGCCCCGCGGAATGAAAATTCCGTGGGGCCTTTACTCATATGTATAATGAAGCGGCACGGGCTGTGCCGACCAATATCCTGCGGGGTTGTATGTTATACTATATAAACCCGTAATGGGAAATGAGTGTTCGGATGATGAGCGTTATGCTGCAGGCGAATCAATTCGATTATTTCGCGTAGTCAACGGCTCTGCTTTCCCGAATGACGTTAATCTTAATCTGTCCGGGATATTTGACTTCATCCTGGATTTTTTGTGCCATCTCGCGTGCGATCAGCTTCATGCCGTCATCGTTGACGTCTTCCGGCTTGACCATAACGCGGATTTCACGACCGGCCTGAATGGCGAACGCTTTTTCAACGCCCTCGAATCCGGTTGCAATTTCTTCCAATTTTTCAAGACGCTTGATGTAGTTTTCCAGGTCTGCGCGTCTGGCACCGGGTCTCGCTGCGGAAATCGCATCGGCGGCCTGTACCAAGATGGCGATAATGGTCTGGGGTTCCACGTCGTTGTGGTGCGCCTCAATCGCGTGAATAACTTCGGGTCTTTCCTTGTACTTCTTGGCAGCGGTCACACCGATTTCCACGTGGGAACCTTCCACGTCGTGGGGAGCGGATTTACCGATATCGTGCAAAAGACCTGCACGTTTTGCAGTGGCGGTATCAACGCCGAGTTCGTCGGCCATCATGCCGGCAAGGAAAGCAACCTCAATGGAGTGCTGCAGGACGTTCTGTCCGTAACTGGTGCGGTAACGCAACCGACCCAGCATCTTAATCAGATCGGGATGGATGCCGTGTACACCGGTTTCAAAGGTGGCGCGTTCGCCGGCCTGTTTGACCTCGGCGTCAACCTCACGCTGTGCTTTTTCCACCATTTCCTCAATGCGGGCAGGGTGGATACGGCCGTCGGAAATTAACTTTTCCAATGCCATTCTCGCAACTTCGCGGCGGACGGGATCAAATCCGGAAATGGTGATGGCCTCGGGCGTGTCGTCAATAATGAGTTCCACACCGGTCAGCTGTTCCAACTTCTGGATGTTACGGCCTTCACGACCGATAATGCGTCCCTTCATTTCATCGCTGGGGATCGTAACGACGGAAACAGCCGTTTCGGATACCTGGTCGGCAGCGCATCTTTGGATGGCAAGCGACAGAATGTTTTTGGCCTTCGTGTCGGCTTCATCCTTGAATTCCTGTTCCAATTCATCCAACCGCTGCGCCATTTCGTGACGGCACTGCGATTCCATTTCCGCAATCAGTTCGTTCTTGGCTTCTTCGGCAGTATAACCGGAAATTTCTTCCAGTTTGTCTGTCTGTTTCTGCAGTTCCTCTTGGATCTTTTCCTGCAGTTCTTCGTTTTCTTTGATTTTTTTGTCCAGGGTGTCGTTCTTGTGCTCCAGCGCTTCGGTCTTCTTATCCAGATTTTCTTCTTTCTGGGTAATCCAACGTTCCTGGCGCGTGATTTCGGCACGGCGTTCTTTCATTTCGCGTTCAGCTTCGTTCCGCTGACGGATAATGTCTTCCTTGGCTTCCAGCAGGGCTTCTTTCTTGGCGGTTTCGGCCTTTTTCTGACCGTCCTGCACAATCTGATTTGCCTGTGTTTCCGCCGTCTTGAGCTTACCGTTCGCTGCCTTGGCACAATAGTACCACATACCGGCAGCACCGCCGATCAATGCGACGACCCCGACAATAATCGGGATGATGATATCCATATTACACCTCCTTTTATATAAATATAATAGTATGTTTATATGGCGATATAAACACATTGTAATTGTACAACGAAACGGGGTTTTTGTCAACATATCGGGGGCGGTTTCACCAAATCTTCACACGGGGAAATGTGTTTGACTTATTGTCACGGCAATGCTATAATTAACAAAAATAACGGAAAGGGGGATAAAAACGGTGCTTCCCATAAGAAAAAACAATCAAAATGCCACTCAATTGCGCAAAGTACTGTGGTTTATCTCTTTTTTCTGTGCCGTGCTGTTCTTTGCGGTCTGTTTGCCGTTGTCCGTTTCGGCAGATTGCCCGGACGGTACGCATCAATGGAGCGACTGGTATAAAATAAGTAATGACGAGCAAAACGTTTACGTGCTCCACGAACGCGCCTGTGAAATCCCGGACTGTAATGCAACGCAAAGGGAAGAACATCATTGGGGCGTGCAGTCTTCCGTTGCCGCAACGGAGGACTCGGACGGTTACGTAATCTATAAATGCGCAGATTGTCCGTGTTCCGATAAAAAAACCATTCACGTCCCCGTGGACGACCCCGCTGTCTCCCCGACGTGTGTCAGCCCCGGTTTGACCGCCGGCAGTCATTGCCGCGTTTGCGGGGCAATCCTTGTCGCACAGCAGGAAATTCTTGCCACCGGCGTTCATCATATGGTAAACGATGCCGCCGCGGCACCCACCTGTGTCAAATCCGGCAAAACGGCAGGGCAGCACTGTTCTTCCTGTACGTTGGTGACCGTCCCGCAGGAAGTGCTCCCCGCCACCGGCATTCATACGACGGTGACAGACGCCGCCGTTCAACCGACGTGTAAAAAAACGGGGCTGACCGAAGGCTCCCATTGCGGCGTTTGCAATGCGGTGCTGGTCGTGCAACAAACCGTGGACGTGACGGCGCATACGCCTGTGGTTGACGCCGCCGTGGCACCGACGTGTAAGAAAACCGGACTGACCGAAGGCTCGCATTGCGGCGTTTGTAAAGCAGTACTGGTCGTGCAGCAAACCGTTGCTATGGCGGCACACGCGACAGTGACCGATTCCGCCGTCGAACCCACCTGTGTTGAAGCGGGGGCAACGGAAGGCGCCCACTGCAGCGTATGTAAAGCCATTCTCATTGTTCAACAAACAGTCGAAGCCACGGGGGTTCATTCACTCGTGACGGATACCGCACTCCAACCGACCTGCCTGAAAACGGGGCTTACCGAGGGGTACCATTGCGCCGTTTGTAAACAAATTACAGTGTCGCAGGTTGTCGTGCCGATGGCCGGGCATACGCTTGTTACCGATACGTCGGTCACACCGACCTGCTTCGGTACGGGGCTCTCGGAGGGTGTACACTGTTCGGTTTGCGGCACCATCATCAAAAAACAGGTTGTTTTGGATAAAATACCCCATACCTACGTGATATTGCCGGCAGTTTCGCCGACGTGCCTGGGGGCGGGATTAACCGAAGGAACGCGCTGTACGGTTTGCGGCAACACGTTGTCCGCACAAAAATCGGTGCCGGCGCTGAGCCACGTGCCGGTGACGGATACGGCTGTTTCCCCCTCGTGTGTGGATACGGGTCTTGGCGAGGGAACGCACTGCGGTTATTGCGGAAAGGTGTTGACGGCACAAAAAACGGTGCCTGCAGCCGGGCATTCGGCAGTGAAAGACGCAGCTGTTCCCGCAACCTGTGAAGAAACAGGATTGTCATCAGGATCCCATTGCGCCGTTTGCGGTGCGGTCATTCTTGCACCGACGGTCATCCCCCCGGCGGGACACGTCTTTGGGACGCCGACCGTATTGTGTGAACCGTTGCCCGGGATTGCGGGGGTGGCGTGGAACGAATGTTTGATTTGTGGGTATACGGAAGAATACGAAATTCCCGCACTCCCGGAAGATGAGACGCCGCCGGACGTGCCGACGCAACCGGACGGCCCGACCGAATTTGACGAAACAGTAACGGGGACCGATATCCCGTCGTTGCCCGACGACGTTACCGCCACCGACACCGACGCAGTGACGCCGACAGACGTGCCCGACACGGCGGATGTTCCCACGAAAACCGACCAAAAAACGGGCAGGGAACCGCTGAATGCCTCCAAAAAATGGACGCTGATTTTCGGCGGCATTCTTGTCTTGTTGTTAGCTGCCGGCATTTTGCTGTCCGCCTTGACCAATCGCCGTGCACCGGCAAACAAGCCGTAAACAAAGACAAACCAAAAATAATACGGAGAAACCGAAAAAAATTCGGTTTTCTCCGTATTTTTTATTGACACTGCCCGCAGGGGGGACTATAATACCATATAAGTTATATATAAGTTATCATTGTGCCGCCGGCGGTGCAATGAATAAATGCCCCAAAACAAAAACAATCATCAGGAGGTTTTATACCATGCTTGACGACGTCGATCTTGCCATATTACGGTGCTTGAAGAAAAACGCGCGGGAGCGCGCCTGCGTCATCAGTAAACAGGTGAATCTGTCTGTTTCCGCCGTGACGGAACGGATCCGCCGTATGGAAAAAAGCGGTGTTATCCAAAACTATACGGTGCAGTTGGATGAGCGCCGCCTCGGCTACGGGATTGAAACCATGATCGAGGTTGACCTGGAGCACCTGCGCTTTTACGACAGTTTTGCTGCCAAGGTGGCGTCCGAGCCCTCCATCATTTCCTGTTACAGCCTGACGGGCGACGTCGACTTTATGCTGCGCATCGTGACCGACTCCACCGAAAGCTTGGAGCGGCTGTATATGGAAATCAAGAATATGGAAGGCGTCAGCACGACCAAGACCTATTTCATTTTGCAGCATATGAAAACGGAAATAACGCGTATTCCCGATACGCTGCTTAAATAAAGGACGACGTGATGTTTCTTCCCGATTCTTTCAGCGTTCGTATGAAGGCACTGCTCGGCGATGAATACGATGCGTTTGCAGCGTCGATGGATATGCCGTCCGTGCACGCTTTGCGTGTCAATGCCATTAAACCGACAACCGTTTCATTTGCCGCCGCCAACCCCGACCTGCGGGAGGCCGTCCCTTACGGCGAAAACGGGTATATATTGGGCGGCGATGAAAAGTGGGGCAATTCCGCCTGGCACCATGCCGGCGTGATTTATATGCAGGATGCGGCCGCCATGGCGACCGTCTGTGCCGCACCGATGCAAAAAGACTGGCGGGTGCTGGACACCTGCGCCTCTCCCGGCGGTAAAACGACGCAGCTGGCTGCCCGCGTGGGGCAGGGCGGTGTCGTTGTGGCCAACGAATACGCGGCCGACCGCGTGCGCGCCCTGCGGCAAAACGTCGAGCGCCTGGGATGCGCCAACGTCATCATCACGCATTTGGATACCGCCGTTTTGGCAGATACGTACCGCGACACGTTTGATTTGGTGCTGTGTGATGCCCCTTGCTCCGGCGAGGGCATGTTCCGCAAATATCCGCAGGCTGTGACGGAATGGAGCCCCGAGAACGTGGCGATGTGCGCCGAACGGCAAAAAGAAATACTGAAAAACGCAGTTGCCTGCGTACGACCCGGCGGTTTTTTACTGTATTCCACCTGTACCTTCTCCGTCGAGGAAAACGAGGAAAACGTTGCGTGGCTCCTGGACACGTTCCATTTGGAATTGTGCGCGCTGCCTGCCGACCTGCAGGCAATCAGCCGCCCCGGCGTGACCGTCAGCGGCAAAGACCTGTCCGCCACCCGCCGTTTCTATCCGCATACCGCCCCGGGTGAGGGACAATTCGTCGCACTGTTGCACAAGGCGGGCGAGGCATCCGCCGCAGAACGCGGCGGCAAAAAGAAGCAGCCCGTCAAATCCGCGGGACTGACCGAGCCCGGCCGCAATGAAATCGCGGCCGTCAACGCCTATTTTGGGGAGAATTTGACCGCTCTGCCGCAGGGAAAGTTGTGGTTGTGCGGCGACACGTTGTGTCTGTCCCCCGACTTCCCGCTGCCGCCCTATGGCGTCGTACTGCCGGGTGTGGCCGTCGGCACGGTGCGCAAGGACCGCTTGGAACCCCATCATCATCTGTTCTCCGCCTATGGCGCATTGTTCCATAATCAATTGGAACTTGCCCCCGACGCGCCCGAAATGGCGGCGTATCTGCGTGGGGAGGAAATCCCCTGCGCCCCCTCGCTGTCCGGGTGGGGTGTATTGTGCCTGTACGGTGCGCCCGTCGGCGGCATCAAGGCATCGAACGGCCGTGCCAAGAATCATTACCCCAAGGGGTTAAGACTGCTGTAAGTATTAAATATTATCGGTTCATTTCAACCATTCTGTGAAAGGATGCAAATACGTATGAACAGAAAATCTTTGGCCGAGCAGGCATTCGCGGAATGCTGTGCCCCGGAAAATATCATTCACCGCGGCAAAAGCGGCACGACGCCCTACTGGAACGTCAATGCAACGCAATTTATGTACGTCCCCGCCTTCTGTTTCCGCGGGATTCCGACCTGCTCAAAATATCGGTACGACGCCGTGGATGAAACGGGCGTTACCCATTCGTTTGAGGCGGACAACAGTGAAGCGGACCTTTCCCCCATTTGGGCGGAACTGCCCGAGGGCGTTGTGCGGCTGACGGTCAGTGCACTGCATCCGGACGGGACTGTCTATGCCCCGGTAGGCGCCCGTACCTTTTTTAAGGCGGCCTCTTTCCCGGAAAAAACGCCGCCGGCTGTTTCCTCGTATAAAGCGTGTGCCCAAAAAGCGTATGAATTTGCCATCAAACAGCCGTTCGTGCAGTATTGGCTCGAACACGGCATCCCGGACCCCGCCTATGACCTGAATATCTATCCCAGCAAGATTATCAGCTCACTGATTGATGCCATGATTACCTACGGTTGCAATCATCCCGGGGCTAGGGAAAATGCGTTGAAAATCGCCGCAGCGGCAGCGGATTGGATGATGAGCATCACCCCGCGCGGCGACCGGCCGCTTGCCGACCTGCCGCCCACGTATTATTTTGATTTTTGCCCCGACCCCGACAAATACGGCATCAAAACGGCCAACTACGACCAGGCCGTCAAGTATCGGGGAACGCTGATGATGATTTATCCCGCGTCTGCAGGTACCGCCTACCTAAATCTCGCCGCAGCAACAAAAAACGAAAAATACGCTGCGGAAGCGCTCAAAATCGGGCAATATTATCTTGACCACGTCGAGGACAACGGGAGCTGGTATCTGGTACGTTCGGAAAAAACGGGGGAACCGACAGCACCGAACTACGTCGCACCGGCGGAAACCGTTCTGCCTTTTTTGACGGCTTTGTACGAATACACGAAAGACGAAAAGTGGAAAGCCTTGTGCGAGGGCGCCGTTGCCTATATTGAAAAGAATCAGCTGGTACCCTATGACTGGGAAGGGCAGTTTGAGGATATCGGTATCTCCGTCCGCTATGAAAATCTTTCCCATTACGGCCCTGTGGGACTGGCCGAATACTATCTCAAGTTCCACCGCGACGAGCCGGAATACGTGGCGCGGGCAAAGGAACTGATGCGGTTTGCCGAGGACCAATTCGTCGTTTGGAACCGTATTTCCCCCTGGCTGTACGGTGTGCCCGGCAGAATTGAATCCGACGGGTTCCGCCCGGAAATGCACACGCCCGCAGCGCTGGAGCAATACCGCTGCTATTGGCCGATTGACGCGTCACTGGACCATATCGCGCAGGGATTCTTAGCGCTCTATGAAGCCGGCTGCGGCGACCTATATTTGGCCAAGGCCAAGGTCATGGCCGACCAAATCACCCGCGTGCAGTATGAAAACGGCCAAATCCCGACCTTCTGGGTCGACGGCCCCGAGTTTATCAGCAATTTCTGGTTCAACTGTATGTTCGCCAGCTGTCGATTGTTGATGGACGTCTCCACCCACGACGACGTTACGTTTGATTGATTATTTATAAAAAAACGAGCGGCACACGAATTTCGTGTGCCGCATGTTTTTTAGTCTTTTGCTGCTAATGCAGCCTTCTGTTGTGCCATAACGAGTTTATAGTAGATGCCTTTCTTTTCCAGCAGTTCCGCGTGCGTGCCGAATTCGGCGACGCGGCCGTGGTCAAGCACCAGCAGTTTGTCGGCGTTACGCAGCGTGGACAAACGGTGGGCAATGGCGAACGTCGTTCTGCCGACGGTCACCTTGGCAATGGCATCCTGAATGAGTTTTTCGGTCTCTGCGTCAAGGGCAGCGGTAGCTTCATCCAGAATCAGAATGCGCGGGTTGTGAATTAGGGCACGCGCAATGGCGATACGCTGGCGTTCACCGCCGGACAACGAGTGTCCGCGTTCGCCGATGACGGTATTGTAGCCCTGCGGCAATTTCATAATAAAGTCGTGCGCGTTGGCCATACGGGCGGCGGCGATGACTTCATCGTTGGTGGCGTTGGGAACGGCGTACTTGATGTTGTCGCGGATGGAACCGTAGAACAAATGGGTTTCCTGCAAAACGACACCGATCTGGGAACGCAGTGCAGACTGGGAAATATCCTTGATATTGACGTCATCAATCAGGATTTCGCCCTCGGTTACGTCGTACAAACGCATAATCAGGTTGATGAAGGTGGATTTGCCGCAACCGGAGTGACCGACGATACCGATCATTTCACCCTGTTTGATGTCAACGCTGACCTTTTTCAGAACGGGGTTGAAACTGTCGTAACCGAAGGTGACGTTTTTCACCTGAATATCACCCTCGATTTTGATATCAATCGGCAGGGCAATATCGGATACTTCCGGTTCTTCCTCCAAAATCTCCATGATTTTGGATAACGACGTTAAGAAGTTGGAAATGTTACGGGGAATGGAGGTAATCCACAACAGCGGGGAATACATAATTTCCGCATAGGAGTTAATCTGGTCCAATCGGCCGACCGTCCAGCCGGAGCGCTTGGAATAGAACAATTTGCTGTTACCGTATACCAGGATGAAGTGACAGCCGAAGCGGACGAAGAAGGCCAAAATCGGGAAGAAGGTGTCGAAAACTTTGGCGTTATTTTCTTCTTTCAGTGCCTGGTTGTGCGTGTGATACCCGTATTCACGGATAGCGGCGTCCTCGTGACCGTAGGTCTTAACGACGCGGATACCGTACAGCACGTCCTGCAGGCAGCGGTTGGTGCGCATGGCCAAAACCCAAGCGCGTACGTTGCGGCGGTTGACGCTGTCCCAGAATTTGATAATGGCGTAAATACAGGGCGGAATCGGAACAACGACGAACAGGAACACGATGGGGTCCATTGAAAGCAGCAATACGATACCCAAAACCAGGGAGAACAATTGACCGAAGTAGGAGGGCAATTGGTCGATTAGGAACGACTGCACGACCTGTACGTCATTGTTCATACGGTTCATTAAGTCACCGACGGATTTTTTCTGAATGGACGACACCGACAAACTCTGTACCTTTTCAAACAAAACGGCACGGAGCATACGCGCCATGCGTCCGCCGGAGATTTGTCCCAAACGGCTGCGGATGATACCGACAATCTGGTTGCCGAAGTCACCGGCCGCAATCAGCAAAACAACGACGACAAAGTGCCACAGCACGTTTTTATCGGCAATATTGATGCCTTTATTGGTAATATAGCCGTCAATGGCCATTTTTTTGACAACGGGCAGGTAGAACTGGATGCCGACACCGATGGCGGAAGCCAACAGCGGGAAGCACATCATTAAACGTAAGCCCTTTGTCATGCCCCACAGCTTGCTGTACATATCCTTTTTGGACAGACAGAAGGGGCAAACTTTGGTGCCGTGCATATAGGGACGGCCGCATTTGTCGCAGTAGCGTTCCGGCTCGTCCGAGGTCATAGGCGTTTTCAGACCGTCTTCTTCATAGCGGTCGAAAGCCGTGACCAACAGGGAATAGCGGGGCAGGTTGCGGCCGGTCACGAATTGGCACAGCATCGTGGTGTGCCCGTTAACCTTGGCGAACAGGGCGCCGCAGCCGTACATAACCTCCGTGGTCATTTTGGATAGTTCGTCCAGGGGCCAACGTCCCAGCAGCTGCCCGTCCAGAATTTTGTACAGCGCTGCGTCGGTCATGACCATAAAGCCCTTGACGCGGTGTCCGTCCAAATAATCGAAGGGCAGACAGTAGAGTTTCTTTTCTTCCGGAGCCGCCTGCGACAGGTAAACCTGTTCGTCGGCCGACGGAAGTTCATACATTAATTTCATGCACTTACTCCTTCCGGCGTATTACAGGTAGGTCTCCAGCTTGTTGTAACTGGTTTTGTCCAGCTTTTCGGGTTCCACCGTGAAGCAGTTACCGTCGATATCAAAGATATATACGCGGCCGTCTTCCATCGTGCGGATGTTGTGGTACATATCGCTCATAACGAAGTTGACGTGGCCGTCGCTGGTGTCAACTTCCCAATAAGCGTAGCCGTATTTTTCCTTGACCGTGTAAATCTTCGTAAGGGTAGGGGTGAAATAGCGGCGGTCGAGTTCCTCGCGAATCAGTGCCTCTGCCTCGGGACCGCAGTCGCCGATGTTGCGCAGCATACCGATTTCATCGCCGTGGCCGTGGTCCTTTTTGTCGGGCTCACGGATGGAAATGTATTCGTCCGGGTTGCTGATGGGGAAGGCACGAACGGGGAATACGCGCTCAAAGGATTCTTCGGTGCCGTCGTCATGAATCAAAACGAGGGAGACCAGGTTGCCTTCGGAGCGGGAAAAACGGGTATTTTTTTCATTCAGCGGGACGGATTCACGTACCCAAAATAAATCGTCGTCGTGGTTGACAGCGGTCTTTTTCTCTTCAGCCATGATGCATCCTCCTCAATTACAGGCCCTGCATAACCTTGTTCATCTGGTCATTCTGCAGAGTATAGAGTTTGTAGTAAACGCCTTTTTTAGCCAGCAGTTCTTCGGGCGTGCCGATTTCGGCAACTTCACCGTCTTCAATCGCCATCATGTAGTTGCAGTTGCGCAGCGTGGATAAACGGTGCGCGATGGTAATGGTGGTTTTGCCGACAATCAGTTTGTCGATGGCCTCGCTGATCTGCCGCTCGGTTTCGGTATCCATGGCGGCCGTGGCCTCGTCCAAAATCAAGAGCGAAGGCTCGGTCAACAGGGCACGCGCAATGGAAATACGCTGCTGCTCACCGCCGGACAGGGAACGGCATCCGGAACCGACCATGGTCTGATACCCTTCGGGCAGACGCATAATAAAGTCGTGCGCATTGGCTTTACGGGCCGCTTCAATGACCTCATCCAGCGTGGCCTCGGGTTTGGCATAGCGGATATTATCGGCGATGGTGCCGTAGAAAATGAAGATATCCTGGGATACGATGGATACGTTGCGGCGCAGGGAACCGATATCCAATTCACGAATGTCGTGGCCGTCTACGCGAATGGAGCCGCTGACGACGTCGTACATACGGGTAATCAAATTGGCGATGGTACTCTTACCGGAACCGGTGTGTCCGACCAAACCCACGTGGTCGCCCGGCTGAATTTCAAAGCAGACGTCCTTCAAGATGGGACGGTTGGGCGTGTAGTGGAAGAAGACGTGGTCAAACTCAATGTGTCCGTCGATTTTGTTGACAACGACGTGGTCCGCCGCGTTGCAAACCTCGGGCACGGCATCCAGTACTTCGAACATACGGACGGCCGAGTTGATGGTCGTCGTAATTTCGTTGGTAAAGGTGGTGAAGAACATCAGCGGCCCGTACAGCATACCGATGTAGCCCCAATAGGAGGCCAATTCAC
The DNA here is from genome assembly GCA_002315325.1 of Clostridiales bacterium UBA1770. GTDB lineage: Bacteria > Bacillota > Clostridia > Oscillospirales > CAG-272 > UBA1770. Next base: position 17,329 of record DCGU01000054.1, on the reverse strand, counting down.
CGTAGGTCATACGCTGGTTCATAACGTCGACACCGCCGACGCCCCATACGAATTGGAACATCACGCAAAGAATGCAGGTACAAACGGGCCACAGGATAATGCCGTACTTGTTGCAAATCAGCCCTGCCTCGTGCATCTTGTCGGCCAAGTGGTAGAAGCGGTTGGTTTCCTCGCCTTCCTTGGCAAACGCTTTGACGACGCGCACACCGCTGAAGGTATCGTTCATCATATTGTTGGCCTTGGAGGAGGCGCGCCAGGCCTTGGACCAGGAGTGCCACAGTTTGGGCAGGAAAATCTTAATGTAGACAACGATAATGGGAATCGGGATAAAGACGATGGCGGTCAGACGCCAGTTGATGATGAAGAGCAGAATGGTGATGAAAATGAACTGCGCTACGTGGATCAACAGGGACGGCACCGAACCCAAATAGAAGTTACGGATAACGGCCACGTCGTAGTTCACGGCGCTCATCAAACGTCCCGTGCTGTTCTTGTTAAAGAAGGACATGGACTGATGCTGCATGGCGGTGAAGACTTCGTTCTTCATATCTTCCGACACGCGCGTCGACATGACGGCGTTGCAGCGGTTCTGCACGACGCCGATGGCAGAGGAGCCGATGGCAAATGCCAAAATCAGGCCTGCCACCCACCAAACGCTGCCGATTTTATGGAAGTGACCCGTGCCGGATTCGGTAAGGGCCCCAACGTCACCCAAATAGCGGGCGCAAATGCCGGCCTCTTCGTCAACGACGTAGTACACGTCGCCCTTGTTCGTACATACGGCATCGGCACCTTCCTCGTCGGAGGTTCCGTCGCCATAGTAATAATAGTAGAGATTGTCGTCGGCATCGCGGTAGGTCGTACGGTCGATGACCTGGTCGTACAGCAGTTTGCCGTGGACCAGCGGGTTGACCAAACCGATGATACAGTTCATCACCAGGCAGGCGATAACGATGAACAAATACTTTTTGTAATTTTTAAAGTACCCGATCAAACGTGCGAACGTGCCGCGTTTGTTGATACAATAGCTGCAAATGCGGCGGCTCTGGTCACTGTACAGGTTGCCGCATTTCGGGCAGCGTGCGTTGAACTGATCGAATACGGGGTCGTCCTCGGCCATGGACCCATCGGCCAACAGACGTTCCCAAATCGTCGTAAAAGCAAAAAGCTTGCGTTTACAGGCGTTGGTACAGTTGCCGAGAATCACGGTGGTGCCGCGTTCCCGATATTCTTTCATGACCGACTTATAGGTTTCTTCATCTTCCTTATAAGCGTCTTTGTCCGGCCGCGGTTCGTCGTGGTGATACACGAACAGGCGGTTGGTGGTCATGTAGCTGTCAATGTACGGGTCTGTGTAGAACGCAAGTTCAAAAGTGTCTACTGTTTTGTTGGCAGGGTCAATGCGGTACAATAAATGAATGGCGGTGTCAATCGCCAGGAAAATTTCATGATAAGCGGAATTGTTATCCAAATCCATTCGGAGAACAACGTAAAAATCGTTCTCGGAGAGGTTTCTTTCTTTCAGGATGGATAAGGCTTCGTCATTGAAATGATCAAGCGGTAACATGGCGTATCACCTTCCTTTTTATAAGCAGGGTGTGCGTATGCACTTTCTTTGCATAAGTATAACACAACTTTGGGAAAAAGCAACGATTTTTTTCGCTTTTTTAAAATAAAAAACGCAACGATTTTTTAGGCCCCGCAATGAACTTCGGAACGGGCAAAAGAATGTGAACGATTTGTTAAAATAACCAAAAAAGCCCCTGTCGTTTTGTGCATATTTTTACCACCTTTGCCGATTGCCATTTCTGTGAATATGTGGTACAATAAGACGATGATTTTTTGGTGCGAGGTTATATCGGAATGAAAAAGCTCGAAGATAGAATTCTGACCGATGGCGTCGTGGCAGACGGAGACGTCTTAAAGGTAGGCAGTTTCCTCAATCAGCAGATTGACGTGGAACTCGGCTGTGAAATGGCGCGTGAGTTTTACCGTTTGTATGAAAAGGACGGCGTCAATAAAATTGTAACGGTGGAGGCATCCGGTATCGGATTGGCCTGTTTAACCGCGCAATATTTTCATTGTCCCGTTGTTTTTGCCAAAAAGAGCAAGAGCACGAACATCGCCGGTGACGTGTTTACCGCCGAGGCGTACTCTTACACCCATCAAAGATCGTTTTCCGTGATTATTCCCCGTGATTTCCTTTCCAAGGACGACAGGGTGCTCGTCATTGACGACTTCCTGGCCAGCGGAAACGCCGTGCATGCGCTGCTCTCCATTTTGGAACAGGCGGGTGCTTCGGTTGCCGGTATCGGTATCGCCGTGGAAAAGGATTACCAGGGCGGCGGCAACGAGCTGCGTGCCAAGGGGATTCGCGTTGAGTCACTCGCCCGCATCGAGTCCATGAGCCCGGAGCAGGGTATTAAGTTTACACAGCAGTAATTTCGCTTCAATTCTATATATTTTTTCCAAAGAACAGTTTTCCAGTATAGGCCCGATGAAGATGGTTCGGGCGTTTCTACCGCGCAGCCGGATGTGCGACTATTGGTTAGTGTTTCTTTTTCTATTTTCATTTTTGTTTTTAGAAAAGGAAAAACCGATAGCAGACGCCGGTACCGGCGCCTGCTTTTCTTTTGTTGTTAAAACACTGCCCGCGGGCAGCGCTTTGCAAAAATATATTTTATTTTGGAGGAACAGACATGTTCAAGAAAGTTCTTTCTCTGGTACTGGCAGTTATGATGATTGCTGCCATGAGCCTTGCAATCGTTTCCTGCGGCGAAGAGTCCGGCAAGAAACTCGGTTGCTCCGATCCCGTTATTCCCGAAAGCGAAATTGACGTTACCGGTGTTACCGTTCCCGCTGATTTCAAGATTGGTGTTATTGTTATTCACGACGAAAACTCCACCTACGACCTGAACTTCATCAACGCCGTAAAGCGCGTACAGGCTGCATTCGGTCTGTCCGACGCCCAGGTTATCCTGAAGAAGAACGTTCCCGAAGCTTATGAGTGCTACGAAGCAGCCATTGAATTGGTAGAAGCCGGCTGTAAGGTTATCTTCGCCGACTCCTTCGGTCACGAGTCCTACCTGCTGCAGGCTGCCAAGGAATATCCCGACGTGCAGTTCTGCCACGCTACCGGTACGATGGCTCACACCGAAAACCTGGCTAACTTCCACAACGCTTTCGCTTCCATTTATGAAGGCAGATACGTTGCCGGTGTTGCTGCCGGTCTGAAGCTCAACGAGATGAAGGCTGCCGGCAAACTGAAGGGCGACGCTCCCATGATGGGTTACGTCGGCGCTTTCACCTATGCCGAAGTTGTTTCCGGTTACACCTCTTTCTACCTGGGCGCTAAGTCCGTTTGCCCCGACGTTACCATGAAGGTTTCCTTCACGGGTTCCTGGTACGACGAAGTGGAAGAGAAGGCTGCTGCCGAATCTCTGATTGCTGCCGGCTGTGACCTGATTTCCCAGCACGCCGACTCCATGGGTGCGCCCACTGCCTGCGAAGACGCCGGTGTTCCCAACGTTACCTACAACGGTTCCACCTACGAAGCATGCGAAGGCACCTACGTGATTTCTTCCAGCATCGACTGGGCTCCTTACCTGGCTTACCTGGTTAAGCAGGTTTCCAACAACGCTCCCATCGACACCGACTGGACCGGCACGATTGCCAACGGTTCCGTTCTGCTGTACGGCCTGAACCTGGACGTTGCCGCTGAAGGCACCCTGGATAAGCTGAACGCCGTTGTCGCTCAGTTCAAGGCCGGCACGCTGCAGGTATTTGATACCGACACCTTCACCGTGAAGGGCGCAAAACTGACCTCTTACCTGGCTGACGTTGATACCGACCCTGCTTACACGCCCGATACCGAAGTTATCGTAAACGGTTACTTTGCAGAGTCTGACAAGCGTTCCGCTCCTTACTTCGACGTTCAGATCGACGGTATCGAACTGCTCAACGCTAAATATTAATCGAGTTTAACTTATTTTCGTCCGGGCAGGGCTCCTTTTTGGGGCCCTGCCTACCCCCTTTTTATACACTAAACGGAGGATGAGTATGAAACAGGAAATTGCATTGGAAATGCACGGCATTACCAAGCGATTCGGCACCAAAGTGGTTGCCAACAAAAACGTCGACCTCGTTGTCTATCGCGGTGAAATTCTTTCACTTTTGGGCGAAAACGGCAGCGGCAAAACAACACTCATGAATATGGTCGCGGGAATCTATTTCCCCGACGAAGGTGAGATTACGATTGACGGCAAGCCCGTCGTGATTTCATCCCCCAAAGTGGCCTTTGATCATAAAATCGGTATGATTCACCAGCATTTCAAGCTCGTGGATCTTTTCTCGGCCGCCGAAAACATCGTGCTCGGTGTAGAGGACGGCTCCAAATACGATATTAACGAAGTCAATAACCGTGTGGCGGCCATCGCCGACAAATACGGATTCCATATAGACCCCAAAAAGAAGATTTACGACATGTCCGTTTCCGAAAAACAGACCGTCGAAATCATCAAGGTGCTGTACCGCGGTGCCGACATCCTGATTTTGGACGAGCCGACCGCCGTGCTGACGCCCCAGGAAACGGATAAACTGTTTGCCGTAATGCGCAAAATGCGCGAGGACGGTAAATCCATTATCATCATCACGCACAAACTCAACGAGGTGCTGGCCGTTTCCGACCGCGTTGCCGTTTTGCGTAAGGGTGAGTCGGTTGCTACCGTTGCTACCAATGAAACGAGTGAAGCCGAACTGACCGAATTGATGGTCGGTAAAAAGATTACGCTGAACATCGACCGCTCCGACGTGACGGACGCGCAGGAACGCCTGATTATCAAGGGCCTTAACGCTGTCAACGAAGAGGGCCTCAAGGTTTTGGATGACGTGAACTTCACGGCCTTCGGTGGTGAAATCCTCGGTATTGCCGGTATCGCCGGCAGCGGCCAGCGTGAACTGCTGGAAGCCATCGCAGGCCTGCAGCCCGTGGAAAGCGGTGAAATTATCTTCAACCGTCCCAAAAAGGGTCTGCCCGTTACGTTCTTCCACAAAAAGCTGAAGGAAGTTATTCGTCTTGCCAAGCTCGGCCGCTTCCACGACAAGGACGGCAATCCCGTTTCCTTCGACGGCATGAGCCTGGGACAAATCCGTAAGCTGGTCAACGAGGGCGACGTGTTGTTCAACGAGGATGAAGTGATGAATCTGCGCGACAAGAACCCCCTGCAGATTCGCGAGCTGGGCGTGCGGTTGTCCTTCGTGCCCGAGGACCGTCTCGGCATGGGCCTGGTTGCCAATATGAACCTGACCGACAATATGATGCTGCGCAGCTACAGAAAGGGTAAATCCCCCTTGGTGGACCGCAAAAAACCGGAAAATCTGGCAACCACCATTGTCAAAGATTTGGAAGTCGTGACCCCCGGTATTAAAACGCCCGTGCGCCGTCTGTCCGGCGGTAACGTACAAAAGGTGCTGGTCGGCCGTGAAATTGCCGCCGCCCCCAAGGTACTGATGGCCGCTTATCCCGTGCGCGGTCTCGATATCAACTCGTCCTATTTGATTTATAACCTGCTCAATACGCAAAAGCAAAAGGGAACCGCCGTCATCTTTGTCGGCGAGGATTTGGACGTCCTGCTGGCCCTGTGCGACCGCATCTTGGTCATGAACACCAACCGCGTCGCCGCCATCGTGGACGCGCGCACCACCACGAAAGAGGAAGTCGGTTTCTTAATGACGAAAAACACCGATGAAAAGGAGGCAGAACAGGCATGAGCGAATCCGTTTCTGTTGAAAAAGCAGTCAAAGAACCTCTGGTTCATATCACCAAACGTGCCGAACTGCCGTTTTGGAAGCGTATGCTGGTCCGCGTAGCCGCCGTTTTTTGCGCATTTCTGCTGTGCGGCATCCTGGCTTTCGTCTTAATTCCCAAAATCGGCCAAAATCCCGCCCGTATCGGTGAGTTTTACAAATGTTTTATCGACGGCAGTTTTAAAAGCGGTTCCTACGTTTGGACAGCGCTGAAAGATCTCGCCGTTCTCTTGTGCATCTCCCTGGCAGTGACGCCTGCATTCCGTATGAAGTTCTGGAATATCGGCGGTGAAGGGCAGACTCTGGTCGGCGTGTTGGCTGCCGAGGGCTTGGCCTATTGGTTCGGCGGGAAAATGGCCGAACCGCTGCTGCTGCTCCTGATGTTTGCCGCCGCTTTGGCTGCCGGTGCCCTGTGGGGATTCATCCCTGCCTTCTTAAAGGCACGTTGGGATACCAACGAAACGCTGATCACCCTGATGATGAACTACGTTGCCACGTTCTTGGTGACGTATTGCCTGGCCAAATGGGTAACGGACGGCTCCATGGTTATGAGAAAACTGGAATACGGCGTTCTGCCTTCCTTCGGCAATCCCTATTTGCTGGTCATTTTGATTGTCGTCCTATTAACCATCGGCCTGTACGTGTACCTGAATTACAGTAAACACGGCTATGAAATCTCCGTTGTCGGCGAAAGCGTCAATACGGCAAAATATATCGGTATTGACGTCAAAAAGGTCATTATTCGTACCATGATTATGTCCGGTGCGCTGTGCGGTTTTGCCGGGTTCTTAATCGGTGCGGGGCTGAACAACAGCGTGGCAACCACCTCGGTGGACGGGCGCGGTTTTACCGCCATCATGGTCTCCTGGCTGGCCAAATTCTCTCCTGTCTTTATGTTGGTAACGGCCGGACTGATCGTCTTTTTGCAGCGCGGCGCTTCCGAGGTTATGTCCGTGTTCGACGTAACGGGTGCCCTGACCGATATCTTTGTCGGGCTGACGCTGTTCTTCATCATCGGCTGCGAATTCTTCTTAAACTATCAGATGCATTTCCGTAAATCGCAAAAGGAGGTAGTGGCACAATGAACGCATGGCTTGCATTTTTAATTGACTCCATTGCCTTTGGTGCCGTCTTCATTTACGGTTCCACCGGCGAGATTTTGACCGAAAAAGTCGGCCATTTGAACCTCGGTATCCCCGGCATTATGTGTATGGGCGGTGCCGGCGGTTGTCTCTTCCTCAATCTTTTTGCCAAAACGTTGCCCGGCGTCCTTTTGGTGCCGTGTGCGATTATCGCATCGTTTTTGATGGCTGCCCTGATGGGGTTGATTTACAGTTTCTTAACGGTCACCCTGCGTGCCAACCAGAACGTAACGGGCCTTGCCATGACGACGTTCGGCTCCGGTTTGATGATGACCATCATGGCGCAATTGGACCCCAACAAGTATCTGTATAAACCCAAGAAAATGTTCCGCTTCCCCTTCGCTGCCCGTACCGATTCACTGCAGCGTGTCGGCGTTATGTTCTTCTTGGCCATCATTGTTGCCGTTTTGGTGTCCTACTTCCTGTATAAAACCAAACGCGGTCTGAACCTGCGTGCCGTGGGTGAAAACCCTGCCACGGCAGACGCCGTCGGTATCAACGTCACCCGGTATAAATACGTGGCAACGTGTATCGGTTCCGGTATTGCGGGGCTGGGCGGTTTCTACTATATCATCGACTACATGGGTTCTCTCGAGGCGTACAAAAGCATCGAGGCCTTCGGCTGGCTGGCCATCGCACTGGTTATCTTTGCCCTGTGGAAGCCGGTGATGGGCATTTTCGGTTCCATTATCTTCGGTTTCCTATTCAACTGTTCTTCCATTTTGGCGACCATTCCGTGGTTGACCGTTGTCAAATCCATGGCTGCCAAACCGATTTTGAAAATGATTCCTTACCTGGTAACCATCATCGTTTTGATTATTACCAGTATTCGCGGTAAGAAAGAAAATCAACCGCCCTCGTCCCTCGGCATGAACTATTTCAGAGAAGAGAGGTAATTTCCATGGTATCCGATGTAATTCGTCAGGGCAGTGATTTAACTTATCGCCATTTGACGGTTAACGAAGGCGGATACGCGGAGATTCTCGGCTCGCATTTGGACGTTACGCATACGCAGGCTCGTATTTTGCGGCGCCTGATGGAAAGCACGCCGGACTGTGTATCCTGCGCCGTTTTGGCGCAGGATTGCCTGAACACCGGCAGCAACGGACAGGTTTCCGTGCAAATACACCACGTCAATACGTTGGCACAGAAAATTACCGGCCGCAAACTTATTTTGAATAAGCGCGGCACGGGGTATTATTTGAATCCATGGATGTAAAAAATCAAACGGGTGCGCAGACGCCGATTGCCAATCTCTACGGGGTCGGCAAAGTGAAGGCGGCTGCGTACCAAAAAATGCATATTGAAACGCTGGCGGACCTGGTCCGTCTCTATCCCCGCGCCTATGAAGACCGCGGGGATATTCGTTTATTATCGACGGCACGAGAGGATGGTAAGTCAGCCGTTATTTTGACGGTTGCAACGGCACCGCATCTGACGCGCCTGCGCAGCCATAAAACGTTCCTCAAGTTCCGCGCATACGACGACAGCGGCACCTGTGAAATCACGTATTTTAATCAGGATTATTTGCGCGCGTCGTTTTTCCCCGGGGATACCTTCCGCTTTTGGGGCAAGGTAGAGAAGAGCGGCAACCACTACGTGATGACGTCGCCGCTCGCCGAACCGTGGACGGAGGATATTCCGCTGCCGTCACTGGTGCCCGTTTACAGGACGACAGAGGGACTGTCGCAAAAGCAAATCGCTTTGCACGTTTCGGCTGCCCTGCAGGTGGTTTTGCCCGATTTGGAGGACGTCTTGCCCGAATCGGTTCGCACGGAGGCGGGCCTTTGTACGCTCGCCTATGCGCTGCGGCAGATTCACGCCCCCGAATCCATCGACGCATTGGCGCGTGCCAAACGGCGATTAACGTTTGACGAATTGTTCTGCTTTGCCGTCGGGATGGGGCTGTCCGGAGGGTTAAAACAAAACGCGGCACTCAGTGCCCCTGCCTGTACCGTCACGGGACTGGACGAACTCAAGGCGGTGCTGCCGTTCGCACTGACGCGGGCACAGGCGCGCGTTGTTGACGAGATACTGCAGGATATGTCGCGTCCCTATCCCATGAGCCGCATGCTGGTCGGCGACGTCGGCTGCGGTAAAACGGTGTGCGCTGCGGCTGCCATCGTTTGCGCCGTGCGCAGCGGGTATCAGGCGGCATTGATGGTGCCGACGGAAATTTTGGCACGCCAGCATTATGCGGATTTATGCCCGCTTTTTGAAAAACTCGGTATCAGGACGGCACTCCTGGTCGGCGCCGATACGCCGGCGCGAAAGAAGGCCGTGCGCGAGTCACTGGCTGACAGCGACCCTGCAAAGCGTCCCGACGTCGTGATCGGTACGCAGGCACTGTTGTCGGACGGCGTGACTTTTGCGTCCCCCGCATTGGTCATCACTGACGAGCAGCATCGGTTCGGCGTGCACCAGCGCGCCGTATTGTCCGGCAAGAACGGTTACGCCCATCTCTTGGCCATGAGTGCCACGCCGATTCCGCGTACGCTGGCATTGGTGTTGTACGGTGACCTGGCGATTTCCCGCATTGATGAAATGCCGCCCGGACGGCAGCGCGTCAACACCTATTTGGTTGGGGAAGAATACCGCGATCGTCTCAATGCGTTCATTCGCAAGCAGGTTGCACTGGGCGGGCAGGTCTATATCGTTTGCCCGGCTGTCGAAGAAAGTGAGGAAGCACCGGATGAGGTTGAAATGGACGCCATTGGGTTCGGCGACCTGCATCCCGAACGGGCACCCCTGAAGGCGGCCGTAACGTATGCCGCCGAATTACAAGCGGCGCTGCCGGATTTGCACGTTGCCTTTGTCCACGGCAAAATGAAGACGGTCGAAAAAGAGGCCGCCATGAACGATTTCGCTGCCGGTAAGACGCAGGTGCTGGTTTCGACCACTGTCATCGAGGTCGGTGTCAACGTGCCCAACGCCACGCTGATGATTGTAGAAAATGCCGAGCGCTTCGGTCTGTCACAGTTGCATCAGCTGCGCGGACGTGTAGGCCGCGGCAGTCGGCAGTCCTATTGCGTGCTGGTCAGTGACGACCATGGCAAAACCGCTACGGAACGCCTGCACACCATGACCACGACCTACGACGGCTACTCCATTGCCGAACAGGATCTGGCACAGCGCGGGCCCGGTGATTTCCTGGCACCCGGGAACGGTGCCATCCGGCAAAGCGGTAAGGTGGAGTTTAAAATGGCAAGCCTGTGCCGTGATTCCGACGTGATGACCGAGGCCTTCACTGCTGCCCGTCTATTATTGGACGCGGACAATACACTGTCATCCTATCCCAAACTGAAGGAAGAGATATCCTATTTTTTCTCGGACAGCATGGGTATGCTCAACTGATTTTCGTGCTTCCGCCTGATCATGCGGCGCGGTTTTTGACAGTTAATAACAAAAAAGAGGTGTCTGCGGACACCTCTTTTTGCGTGATGGCAAATGATTGGTTTATTGTGTCAGGAACGTGTTTAAAACGGCATAATTGGACGTTACCAACTCGTTGATGCCCCAGCACAGCAAAACGGCATCGGGGGATACCGACGCATACAGGGCGTTAAAATCGCCGCGGTAATAGCGCAGGTCCACCAGAACGATATCGTAATGGCAGGATAAAAACGGTGCCAAAGAATGGGAGAACGAGTCTTTGATGACCAATAGGGTGGGGTATTCGCCGTCTTTGTGCGTCACGTGTACTTCGCCGTAATTGCCGCCCAGGAAAACGCTGTATTTGTCTTTGGTATCAAGTTTATCAAAATCATACAGCCCGGCAAAGCTTTTTTCTACGCTGCCGTCCAGGGCGATGATTGCCGTCGTCAGTTCGTCGTCACCGGGATATCGTGCCAGCGTCAGCGTATCCGGGGCGTAATCGTACAGGCCCGATGACGAATACGTCGTGCCGAGAAAGGCATCGCTGACGTCGTCAAACGCAAAGGCACTCTGCGGCAATGCTTCGTATCCCAGCGCCTCGCCAAGGCTTTCATAGGCCGCATAGGCACCGCACGTTGTCCAATGGTGGTCGGTGCGGTACCACACGTATGCGCCCGCCTGTGCCTGTTGCGTCAGTTCGTCCCGCAGGGACAGGGAAAGCGATGCGTCGGCACCGAGTGCCGCTGCTGCACTGTCCCATACGGCTCCCAATTGTGCCGTATTATATATGGAAGGCAAATGATCCTCCAGCACGTCAACGGCGCGCGGTGCCAACAGCACGGCAGCTGTCGTACCGCTGTCGCGAACCCGCGTGATAAACGTCTCGGCTGCCGTGACGTTCTTTTTTAACTTTGTCATATCCTGTTCCGTATAGACGGGACGGGAAAGCAGGGTATTGCCGGTCCCCAAAATCACTTCGTTGTTTTCCATCTTGCCGGATGCCAACTCGGCCCCCGCTTTCACGGTTGTAAAAAAGGCGCGTGCCGGGAATTGGTCGGCGTAAAAGGCGGCCGTTTCGTCTGCCGCGTCACCACAGAAAATCTTTCGCAGCGTGTAGGCAGGGAAGGTCTGCAGCACGCGGTTCTCCCGCTCGGACGTTTCGTGCTGCGGCAGGATATATATCAACAAACCGAAAATGACAATAAACAAAGCAGCGGCACACGTTAATACTGTGCCGCTGACTTTTTCGGTTTGTTCTTTTGTCAAACGGGTTTTGGTTTTCATGCGTTTCTTGTCGTCATCCGTTTTCCGTTTTTCGCTTTTTGGTTATCCTATTTTGTACGTCACGATGAAACCGCCGACGTTATCGCCTGAAATTGTGTAATCGGTCTCGGCACACCCTTTGGGGATCGGAACGTTTGTCACGTTACCGGCTGCCGCCACGTAATAACTTGCGTATTGCAGGCCGTTCACCGTCACCTTGATATACGTTGCCGCGTCGTTCGGGTTTGTCTGATACAATGCCGTCAAATAACCGGACAAATCGGTATTGTGCTCGTGAATATACGCTGCGGCGGGTTTGCCGACGTAGCGGAAGGTTTGCTCGTAATAGGCATTCTTGGCGTAGGACGTGTTTTCAGACAAAATCAGGCCGTACTTGTAACTGTTGTTGTCCAGCCACGTGCCGTATTCCGTTTTGTCCACGTAAATCTTATAGGAAGCGCCCGTTTGGCGGTTGCGGATGCTCAACCCGACAGAATAGCCGGAATGGTATTCCGTAGCACCCGACGGTGTGGACTTTTTGCCGTTGTCGTACATTTGCCGCTGCTCGGATTCGCTGCGGTAGGCCGAAACGATATATAAATCGTCGTGCCCGGTGTCCGTATGGAAATCGGCGCACATCTTGACCAGCGCATCGTACGTCACGGCGTTCAAATAAATCGGCTTATAATAGTCGTTCATGTACGTGGAAAGCTGGAAGTCCTGCGAATCACTGCTGATTTTGACAAAATCGTCGCTCATGTTCACGTTGGCGGAAAAATCAAACGTATGGGTTGCGTCGATTTGCAGCAGTAACCCTTTGTGTACGTCCGCCGCACTCTTTTTCACTACGTCAAAGACGTTGACGTCCACGCCCGGCGTGGGGTCGGTGTCGCCGCTCGGATCGTCAACCTGTCCGGGGTCGTCTGCCGGTTTCGAGTGTGCTTCATTCCATTCCACTTTGTCACGGATGCTGCCGATAATGAGAGCCAAATAAAGGCAGAGCACAAGCGTAAATACCATGCAAATAGCCATGACAACGTTGCGCTGTTTCTGCTGCCGTAACTGACGTTTTGCGGCATTGCCCTGCGTCAGAAGACCGTAATCTGCGTTTTTGCCGTCATGATTGCTCATGGTATCCCACCTGTGTCCTGCCTTTCATCAAGATTGGGTTAGTTCAGCGTATGAATTATTCGGCGTCCTTGATGGAGAAGTCCATACGGCCCTTCTTATCCAGGCCCATGTACTTCACTTTCACAACGGAGCCGACGGCGATGCCGGCGTCTTCCACTTTTTCCAGACGCTTGTTGCAAATCTTGGAAATGTGAACCATGCCTTCCTTGCCGGGGGCGTATTCAACGAAACAGCCGAATTCCTTAATGCCGGTAACGGTACCGGTGTAAACGGCGCCTACTTCGGGCTCGAATACGATGGCGGCGATGCAAGCGCGTGCTGCGTCAGCCTGGTCACCGTTGACAGCGGCAATGTGAATGGTGCCGTCGTCGTCAATATCAATCTTCGCGCCGGTGTCGGCAACGATCTTCTGAATGACGGAACCGCCCTTACCGATGACTTCGCGAATCTTATCGGGATCGATGTGCATCGTGGTCATCTTGGGTGCGTAGCGGGATACTTCGGGACGGGGAGCGGCAATGGCCTTCAGCAGGACTTCATCAATGATGTAGTCGCGGCCTTTGTGCGCCAGTTCCAAAGCGGCCTTGATGATGGCGGGCGTCAGACCGTCAATCTTCAAGTCCATCTGAATGGAGGTGATACCCTTGTGGGTACCGGCTACCTTAAAGTCCATATCGCCGTAGAAGTCTTCCAGACCTTGGATATCCAGCATGATGTCCCAGGAGCCGTCTTCCGCAGTAATCAAACCGCAGGAAATACCGGCAACGGGTGCCTTAATCGGCACACCGGCATCCATCAGTGCCAGCGTGGAACCGCAAACGGAACCCTGAGAAGTGGAACCGTTGGAGGAAACGACGTCGGAAACCAGACGGATTGCGTAGGGGAATTCTTCCTCGGAGGGAAGTACGGGAACCAGAGAACGTTCAGCCAGGGCGCCGTGACCGATTTCACGTCTGCCGGGGCTGCGGACAGCCTTAGCTTCACCGGTGGAGAAGCCGGGCATATTGTAGTGGTGCATATAGCGCTTGGAGGTTTCGTTGTCCATACCGTCCAGCATCTGCGCCTCGGACAGCGTGCCGAGGGTGGCAGCGGTCATAACCTGGGTCTGACCTCTGGTGAACAGACCGGAACCGTGTACGCGGGGCAAAAGGCCGACTTCGGCACCGAGAGGACGAATCTGGTCCATACGGCGGCCGTCAACACGCTTTTTGTCAACCAACAACCAGCGGCGAACAACCTTCTTCTGCATTTTGTAAACGAGTTCTTCCATCTGCGTGGGCAGGTCGGGATACTCTTCGCCGAACTTTTCAATGATGGCGTCCTTAATCGGAACCATACGGGCATCGCGCACGTTCTTGTCGTCGGTGTCCAGGGCGTTCATCAAATCCTTTTCGCAGAAAGCGAAAATCTTGTCGAACATATCGTGGTCCAGTTCGCAGCTGGGGTAAGCGAACTTGGGTTTACCGATTTCATCAACGATGGCGTTGACAAATTCCAGCAGGTCCTTGATTTCCTTGTGGGCCAGCATAATGGCGTTGTACATATCCTCGTCGGATACTTCGTAAGCGCCGGCTTCAATCATAACGACCTTTTCCATAGAGGCGGCAACGGTCAGCTGCAGCGTGCTCTTCTTGGATTCTTCTTCGGTCGGGTTGATGACGAACTTGCCGTCAACCATGCCGACGTACACACCGCCGATCGGTCCGTTCCACGGAATATCGGAGATGGACAGGGCAATGGAGGCACCGATCATAGCCGTGATTTCAGGGCTGCAGTCGGGGTCAACGGACATAACCGTCAGGGTCAGGGCAACGTCGTTGCGCAGATCCTTCGGGAACAGGGGGCGGATAGGACGGTCGATGACACGGGAGGTCAGAATGGCCTTCTCGGAAGGACGGCCTTCACGCTTGAGGTAACCGCCGGGGATTTTGCCGGCAGCGTACATTCTTTCGTCGAAGTCGACGGACAGCGGCAGGAAGTCGATACCGTCGCGGGGTTTTTCGGATGCGGTAGCGCAGCACAGAACGGCCGTTTCACCGTAACGAACCAGGCAGGAACCATTTGCCAAGCCTGCCATTTTGCCGGATTCAATGACCAGGGGTCTGCCGGCCAGGGTGTAGTTGAAGGTCTTGTAATTCTTAAAGACCATCGGGGTGCTCAGTACATCTGACATTTTGATGTCCTCCGTTTATATTATTTGCCCGACGCGGCGCGGAGGGTTTAGCAATTACCGACACGCAAGACGGTTGTGCACGGATAGGGTCGTGCGCAGCGGTAATGGCTAATCCCAACGCCTGCACCGGATGGGTACAAAATGAGACAGAGGGAGTGAGGGGCATTTTGTGCCGCTCACTCCCGCACAATGAATTATTTTCTCAGGCCGAGTTTCTCGACAATGGCGCGGTAACGCTCAATGTCAACCTTCTGCAGGTAACCCAACAGGTTTCTTCTGTGACCGACCATCTTCAACAGACCGCGACGGCTGTGGTGGTCCTTGTGGTTGGTCTTCAGGTGTTCGGTCAGGTTGTTGATTCTCATCGTGAGAAGAGCAATCTGAACCTCGGGGGAACCTGTGTCGCCTTCGTGAGTGGCATACTGTTCAATGACACTCAATTTTTCGTCTTTCTGCATTGTGTTTTCACCTTTCTCTGTGTAAAATTTGCGTAAACCCGGTCGGCGGCGGGTGAAATGCCGTGCAAAACGGCCTTTGTATCCGCAAACTGAGTCAACGTACGGAACATATTATACCACGTTCCCCCACTTTTGTAAACAAGTTTTTAATTTACTTTTAATAATATATTTTAATACCTTTTCACAATAGCAAACTTTATTCGTATTTTTTATAACGAGGGAGTTGTCGGTCTTGTTTTTTGCACGTTTCGATGCTATAATGTAAATTAGATGACTGTACCTTTATTATAAATAGAAAGCGAGTTTGCCATGGCAAAGAAAACACAGGAAAAACAAACCGATCAGGTTGTAAACGATTTGAAAAAAACAGATAAATCACGCCGCACGGCCGACGAGCCAAAGAAAAAGAACGATACGGCGGGCAAACAAACCCGTACCGACGGTGCCAAAAAAGCGGACGGTGCGGAAACAAAGCAGGGCCGCAAAAAGCAGGAAGCCAAGGAAGTGGAAAAACTGCTGCCGCCTTCCTCCAAAACCATCCACCAATTTCTGCCCTGGGTTTGGCTGGTGCTGTGTGTATACGCAGCGGTCGATATGATTTTGCTCGGCGTTGTCGAACGGAACGACGCGCTGGGGCCGGTCGGCTATTTCATTCACAAACTGTTCTACGGCACGTTTGGTTACGGTGCCGCCGCCCTGCCGTTTATCTGCTTAAATTTGGCGGTATTTTGGCGGCAGTACGTCGACCGAAAACTTACCTATTTTAAACTGATTCTGTCCGTTGTGACGCTTTCGGTGCTCTCGGCTTGGATTCACGTGCTGGCACATCATAACGGCACGTTAAAAACTGATTTTTCTCAAATGGTAATCGAGGGCAGCAGAATGGACGGCGGCGGTATCGTCGGCGGCTATTTCGGCTGGGCCTGCTTTGAAGGGCTCCATTTGACCGGTTCCATGATTATCCTTACAGGACTTCTCATTGCGCTTGCCCTGCTGTTAATCGGTGTGACGCCGGTACAGGTGTGGACCGAGATTCGGCGTTGGATTCATAACCGCAAGGAAAAAATCAAACGCCGCCGTGAAGAAAGACAGGCAGAAGAACTTGCCTATGAAGAACCGGCTGTCATCGAGCCCGCTCCCGTACGTGAAAAATTGAAAGCACCCCGCAAAAAGGCCGAACTGCCGCCTGCCGTTGAACCCGCTGCGGCCGAACTCGACCCCGATGGGGACGTTTTGACACCCGACCCGCTCCTGACGGAGAAAAAAGAGGAAGAACCCGTTGCGCTGCCGGCACCGGAACCGATGCCCATGCCGGCGCCTGCGCCTGCACCGGAGCCCGAGCCTGAACCCATGCTCGATCCCGCAGTGGTCGTATTCCCGTCCGGTAAGAAAAATAAAAAGACGGACTTTGTCGAACTGGATTTGTCCGGCGCCGCATCCGAAGCGGAATTGGTTGACGAGGAAGATGCGGAAGACGAGACGGACGAGGTGCTGCAGGACTTGCCCGACGCCGAAGATAACCCCTACGTCTTCCCGCCCGTTGATTTGCTGAAACCCACCGATTCCCGTTCCAAGATGGACGAGGAAACGATGCGGGCCAACCAGCATCGTTTGGAAGAAACGCTGAAAAGCTTCCATATTCCGATTAAAGAAGTGACGTATTCCTGCGGTCCGACCGTCACACGGTACGAAATTAAACCCGAGGCAGGCGTCCGCGTCCGCCAGATTGCCAACCTGTCGGAGGATATCGCCATGGGCTTGGCAGCCACGTCCGGTATTCGTATTGAGGCCCCTATCCCCGGCAAGGATGCCGTCGGTATCGAGGTGCCCAATGCCGAGGCGTCCATGGTCGGTCTGCGTAACCTGTTGGATTCCCCCAAGTTTACCGACGCCAAGAGTAAGATTAACGTCTGCCTCGGCGAGGACATCGTCGGCGCCCCCGTATATATGGATATCGCCAAAATGCCGCATTTGCTGATTGC
>DCGU01000058.1:3689-5223 GCA_002315325.1 Clostridiales bacterium UBA1770 | reverse complement strand
CGGGCCGCAGCGATTTCCCCAATCAAATCAATAACGTCATGGCGTTCCCGGGGATCTTCCGCGGCGCATTGGACGTCCGTGCTTCACAGATTAACGAAGAAATGAAACTCGCCGCCGCGCTGGCCATTGCCGGCACGCTGCCGGACGACCAAATGACCGCCGACCGTATTGTGCCCGACACGCTTGACCCCGCCGTGTTCCAAAACGTGGCCGAGGCTGTGCGCCGTGCCGCCCGTGAAACCGGAGTCGCACGGATATGATACGTGAACTGGACGTAAAACAGGTTGCCGAAACGGTTCGCAACCTGCTCGTTGGCGTGAATTATACGCTCTCCCCCGATATGACTGCGGCACTTGCCCATGCCAAAGAAAAGGAAACCTCACCCGTTGGGCAGCAGGTGCTGGGTATGCTGCAGGACAACCTGCAGATTGCCAAAACCGATATGATACCGATTTGTCAGGACACGGGTATGGCCGTCGTCTTTTTGGAAATCGGCCAGGACGTGCATTTCGTCGGCGGCGACCTGAACGAGGCCGTCAACGACGGTGTCCGCCGCGCCTACGTCGAAGGATTTTTGCGTAAATCCGTCGTTCGCGACCCATTGGACCGTGTCAACACCGGCGACAATACGCCTGCCGTGCTGCACACGTCCATCGTGCCCGGCGACCGTGTCAAAATCACCGTCGCACCCAAGGGCTTCGGCAGTGAAAATATGAGCCGCACTTTTATGTTAAAACCGGCCGACGGTATCGAGGGCGTGAAGAACGCCGTGCTTTCGGCAGTGCGTGATGCAGGCCCCAATGCCTGTCCCCCCATCGTGGTGGGTGTCGGCGTCGGCGGCACGTTTGAAAAGTGCGCCCTTTTGGCCAAGCACGCATTAACAAGGGAAGTCGGTTCCGCCAACGCAAATCCCATCTATGCGGACCTTGAAAAAGAATTGCTGGATACGATCAACGCGCTCGGCATCGGTCCCGGGGGACTGGGCGGCAGCGTGACGGCGCTGGCCGTGCATATCGAGAATTATCCCACGCACATCGCAGGCCTGCCGTGTGCCGTCAATATTTGCTGCCACGTCAACCGCCACGCAACGGAGGAATTTTAGCGTGAAATATCTCACAGCTTAATCGAACGTTCGCTGTTCACGCACCTCAACAACGCTTGCCGACTGAACGTCGGCTCCGCCCACGGGCGGTCGCGTTTGTTGCAAAATACGTTTGCGCCGCCGAAGGCGGCATGGAGATTAATATGGAACACAGACTTACGTTGCCTTTATCAAAAGAAGACGCGCTCTCCATTAATGCCGGTGACACCGTTTACCTGTCGGGCGAGATGTACGTCGCCCGCGACGCCGCGCATGCACGGCTGAACGAAGCGCTTGACCGCGGGGAGCCGCTCCCGATTGCCCTTGAGGGAGCAACGATTTATTATATGGGCCCGTCACCTGCACGACAAGGGCAGGTCATCGGTTCAGCCGGACCCACGACGGCCTCCCGCATGGATAAATATACGCCGCGCCTGCTGCATCTCGGTCTTC
>DCGU01000058.1:0-3606 GCA_002315325.1 Clostridiales bacterium UBA1770 | reverse complement strand
GCCGTCTATTTGGCCGCCGTCGGCGGTGCCGGCGCACTGCTGTCCAAATGCATCGAGGCAAGTGAAGTGATTGCCTACGATGACCTCGGCCCCGAGGCCATTCGCCGCATCACCGTTCGGGATTTCCCGACCATTGCCGTGATTGATGCCCGCGGACGCGATTTATACAAAGAAGTCAACGACAGAATAAAATAACAAAAACGGTCGTGTATCGACCGAAAAACGGAGGAAACTCATGAAAAACGGAGCGCCCATTTCAGATAGCGAATGGTACGGCGGTTACGCCGTAAAGGTAAACGGTCGTGACGTGCCTGTGCATGCCTGCCGTGTTTCCGCCATGTCGTTCAATACGGTATGGCCCGGTCATCAGCGCCCCCTGGAACAAACCGAGGAGGCTGCTTTCGTTACGTTCGATTTATCGGAACCCGTGACGGTTGAGGTGACGGTAAACGCCGCCGTGAATGACGCCGTCGTACGGCCCCTGTCCTGCGGCATTCAGCCTGTCGTGGACGGCAATAAGGTCTCCTTTATTTTGGAAGCTGTCGGTCCGTATTCCCTGGAAATCAACGGCCGGCATAACAGCCTGCATCTGTTTGTCAACGCACCCGAAACGGAAGAAGAGAAAAAGGCAGGGGCGGCGGCAACGTACGCTTTCGGCCCCGGCTATCATAAGGTGGGATTGATTAAACTGCAGTCGGGCGAGAGCGTGTATTTGGCCGACGGTGCCGTCGTGAATGCCGAAATTGTTGCCAACGACGCGGAAAACGTCCGTATCTTCGGCCGCGGTATTATGGATACGTCTATCTATAAACGTCCCCCGGTTGAACCGACCGAAGGGTTTGAAATCTACGGCATGATTATCATGGAACGCTGCCGTAACGTCAAAATCGAGGGTATTATTCTGCGCGATTCCCCCATGTGGACAATCACCACGACCAACTGCGTGGGCGTGGAATACGACAACGTCAAGGTCATCGGACAGTGGCGCTACAACACGGACGGCTTTGATTTCGTCAACTGCCAAAACGTGCACGTCAATCACTGTTTCCTGCGTACCTTTGACGACGGCATCGTGATCAAGGGACTCTATACCGGGGAAAACGGTGTTGTTGAAAAAATGAATAATCTGCACTATTTGGTGGAAAACAATGTGGTTTGGTGCGATTGGGGCGGTGCGCTGGAGGTCGGTGCCGAGACCGTTTGTGACGAATACGAGGATATTCTCTACCGCAATATCGATATCGTCCGCAACGACTCGGGCGCTATGCGTCTGCACAGCGGTGACCGCGCGCATCTGCACAATATCCGCTACGAGGATATCCGCGTCGAGTATTCCAAATACGACCGCAGAAACGTCTACCAGCAAAGCGATGATATGGTCTACGAGCCGGGTGATACCCCGACCAATCCCGCCGTCATCAACAACTGGATGTACTGCAATACCTGGTCGCCCTACGGCATTTTGGGCCATATTGACGATATCCATTACAAAAATATTAGGGTGTACGCCGACCCGGAAGTGCCCGCATTGTATAACACGCTGCGCGGTGCCGATGCCGACCATCTGTGTCAGGATATCACCATTGAAAACTTCGTTGTCAACGGGGAGAAACAAGTGCCCACCGTGATGATGAACGATTTTACGAAAAACGTGGTTATCAAATAAGATGGATGCCGTTTCATTTTATATTGCGGACGAATCCTTCGCCCCGCGCGGGCAGGCCATTGCCGCCTCTACCGGATTGAAAATGCGCGTCGGCTTTCCCGACGACGGACGGTTGTGCCTGTTTCTCGATGCAAACGGTCTGTCCCTGTGCGGCGACGGCATGACGATGCTGCCGGACCTCTCTGAGGATGCCGCACGGTTAAGACCCAATAATTTGGGTGCCGAACTCATCGTCAAGGCCGCCAGACCCAAGACCGTCAACGGTCCCTTACGTGCCGTGGATGCCACGGCGGGTTTGGGCGCCGACGCCCTTTTGCTGGCAGCGGCCGGATTTGAAGTGACGATGTTCGAGTACAATCCCATCATTGCAGCGTTGTTATCCGACGCCCTGGAGCGTGCCGAGAACAGTCCCGGTCTGTGCGGCATCGTACCGCGTATGCACCTCATTACCGGCGACAGCGTGGCGGGTTTGCAGGCATTGGATTTCGTGCCGGACGCCGTACTGCTGGACCCCATGTTCCCCGAGCGGCAAAAGAGTGCCCAAACCAATAAAAAATTCCAGTTGATGCACCGCCTGGAGTCGCCCTGCAGCAACGAGGAAGAGTTGCTGGCGGCCGCCATGGCGACCGGTGCACACCGCATCGTCGTCAAGCGCCCCGTCAAGGGACCGTGCCTGGGCAGCGTGAAGCCCTCGTTCTCGCTGGCCGGCAAGGCAGTCCGCGTGGACTGTATCGTGCGTGCTTGAATAAAAAACAAAAAATGAATGATAATTAGGAGAGAATATCATGGAAATCGATCTGCACGTTGTTTCTTCTTACATGAAGGACCTGTTGGAACACCCCTGTTGTCCCGCCGATATCAAGGGCGGGGAACCCACCTATTACAAGTGGTCGGCGGGTATGCCTTACTCGTCCGCACGCTATGCGGCCGAGGTGAAAAAGGACCCTGCGCGTGATTTCGTCATTCTTAACTTTGCGGATATTCAGTGCCACGACGGCGAGGCCTTCTGCCAGGTCGGCGAGATGGCCGAGGAGACCATGGATAAACTCATCAAACGGGTCAAACCCGATTTGATTACCATGTCCGGTGACAACGCCTTCGACCAGCTGGCGTATATGCGTCTGATCCAGTTCATCGATTCCTACGGGATTCCGTGGGCGCCCTGTATGGGCAACGCCGATTTACGTGACGTCGAAATGGACGAGTTCTGGGCCGGCTACCGCCTGTCCCACGCCAAGAACTGCCTGTTCCGCTTCGGCCCCGAGGGCATGGGTTACGGCAACTATCCCGTCAATATCACGGAAAACGGCAAAATTATCCATACGCTGTTTATGTTGGATACCCACGTCGAAACCGACGATGAAAAGGGTACCCATTGGAACCACCTGACCGCGGACCAAATGGGCTTTTACGAATGGTGCGTCAAGGGTATTGCAAAAGAGGCCGGCCGCGTGGTGCCCAGCACCGTCATCATGCACGTGCCGGTGCAGGAATATAAGGCCGCTTGGGAGAGCATTTTGGACAAGGACGGCAAACCGACCGGTCCCGCCGCCGCAAAGCGCTATTGCCAGGTACGGGAATACTACGGCGTTCCCGACGAAAATAACGGGTTCTTTGCGCTGTGCCAAAAACTGGGCAGCACCAAGGCCATGCTGGTCGGCCACGACCACCGCAACTGCTTTGCCATCCCATACGGCGGCATTCAGCTGTGCTACGCCTGCAAGACGGGCTACGGCTGCTACTGGGATGCCGATACCAACGGCGGTACCGTGATTACGCTCGGCAGCGACGGCGAACCCAACGTGGATTATCAGTTTATCGATCCCCGCGAATCCCGCGTCAAAAAGTTCGTACTGGACTATTACGGCATCAATTTGTTTGCCCCCAAGGATTGCGAATGACGTACGGTCAAATCTGTGTGCATTTGTAAATGATGTGAG
>DCGU01000053.1 GCA_002315325.1 Clostridiales bacterium UBA1770 | reverse complement strand
ATGGATTGACTGGTAATAGATTATAAAGCGGTTTGAAATCCGTGTAAAAAATGATATAATAAGGTATCATGGATTGAACACGTTGACTCTTCACGAGAAATCGGTCGATTCAAAACGGTAAAACGGAGGCAATATCTTATGTCTATGCCCTATTTCTTTGCGTCGCTGCAAGCCAAAAATACAGCGGTGTATCACAACGAACCCTGCCGCGGGGACAAGGCCCAATTGGTTTCTGACACGGCGGAACAAGAAAATATCGAATACGCACTGCCAAACCATCGTGCGGCGGTGATTTGTCATCGTAAGCCTATTGCCGGCACGCAGGCCGTGCGGCAGGTCACGACGCTGCGCAACGACGGGGACGATCCCCTGTTGTGCGACAGTCTATCGTCATTGTTCATAGGCGAGATCGGACGGGCGGAAAGTGCCGTCGCACCCGTGTGGCAAAAGCGGTTCGTCCTATACACGGCACCCTGTGCCTGGCAGGGGGAAGCTCAATGGACGCACGCGTACGTGGAGGACCTGGGACTCTATCCGACGTATAATCACAATCATATGACGTCCGTCCGCTTTGCAAGCACCGGGACGTGGTCCACCGGGGTACAGTATCCGCTGCTTATCCTGGAAGATACCTATCTGCACAAAACGTGGTATTTTGAAATCGAGACGGGCTGCGCCTGGTATATGGAACTTAACCTCTGCGGCTGCGGGGACAACGCCGGCATCGGCGTAATGCTGTCCGGTGCGCATGAACCGCTGGACGGTTGGTATTACCGCTTGGTGCCGGGGGAGAGCTATACAACGGTGCCGGCGCTGTACGGCTGCGTCGACGGCGGATTTGAAGAAGCCGTCGCAGACCTGACGCGTGCCAAACGCGCCTCTGCCCGCGTATCCTTCCCGGGCGGCGTTGTGCCCGTTTGCTTTAACGAATATATGAACTGTTTGTGGGCGCAGCCCACGCTGGAGCGCGAATTGCCCTTGATTCCGGCGGCAGCAAAGGCAGGCTGCGAGTACTTCGTTATTGACGCCGGCTGGTTCGGCAAGGGTGCTTGGTACGAAAGTAAGGGCGATTGGTACGCGCACAACGAGCTGTTCGGCGAGGGCGGCCTGCAAGGTTTGATAAATGAAATCCGCCGCGCCGGTATGCAGCCCGGCATTTGGCTGGAGATGGAGAGCGTATCGCCGAACTCCCTGTTGGCCAAGGCACACCCGGATTGGCTGTGCACACGCCACGGCTGTGCGGTGGACGGTGCCGACAACGCCTTTATGGATTTTCGCAAACAAGAGGTGCGAGACTGTTTGCGGGGTGTGATCGATACCCTGTACGGTATGGGGATTCGCTTTATCAAAAACGATTACAACCACTCGCTCGGTATCGGGATTGACGGCGAAGACGGCAAATCGCTCGCCCAAAACCTGCGGGAAGAGAACGATGCGTTTTATGCCTTTATTGATGAGATGATTGCGACGCATCCCGGGCTCTTGATTGAAAACTGCGGATCGGGCGCTATGCGCTGTGACAACGCCACGCTGTCCCATTTTGCCCTGCAGTCCACGGGGGACCAGGAATTCTACGACCGCGTGCCGTCTATTATACAGGGTCTGTCCGCCTGTCTGCCGTCGGAACGCGCCGGCATTTGGTCGCTGCCGTATTCGCTGTTATTTAACGAAATGAACAAATTGACTGACCCCGACGTGCAAAAGCGCCTGATACAAAACGCGGCGGACGGTGTGGAGACGGCCTGCAATATGGTCACGGCCATGAACGGCCTGATTTACCAGTCCGGCTGTATTCATTTGGCAGACGGGAAAAACGCGGCGCTGATTGCCGACGCGATTGCCTTGTATAAAAAATATCGGGGCATTTTGGCAACGAGCGTCCCCGTGTACCCCCTGGGGCTGATGCGCATGCGGGATGACGGTTGGACGACATTGGGCCATCTTGATACCGAGAAAAAGACGCTGTTGCTCTCGGTTTGGCGCCTGCGCTGCGATGAGCCCCAAAAAACGATTGACCTATCAAAATGCCTGCCGTGCGACGCGCACGTGGCTGACGTCTATCCGCAATTGCCCGGATTTACCTGCACATACGAAAACGGCGTCTTGTCTGTGTCTTTCCCGCCGGCAGCCAAGATTGCCGGCACCTACGTCGTGCTGCAATGGTGAGGATACCCGGACGTATTTAACGATAGCATAACAAAAAGCCAAAAAGCCATCGGATTTTCTCCGATGGCTTTTGCGTTTGGTGCGGCAGGGGCCTTATCGGCCCCTGCTTTACTGTTTAACTGTTATTGTATTGCTGTACCGTTATTGTGCTGCCGTGTCGTTGTTCACAACGGGAGCGGCATTGCCGCCGGCCAGCTTGCCGCCGGCAAAACCGGCGAGCATGGCGGTCAGGTCGATGCCCGTGGATTCCTTCATGCCTTCCATGATTTGGTTGGCACTGGACATAACGTCGCGCACCACTTTGGTGGAGTTGCCGTCGCCGTACATAACGATCTTGTCGGTCTTGGACAGGGGCTCGGCAGCGTTCTTGACGACCTCGGGCAGGGCTTCCAGGTACATCTCCAACACGGAGGCTTCACCCATCTTACGCTGCGCTTCGGCTTTCTTTTCGATGGCTTCGGCTTCGGCCAAACCCTTGGCACGGATACCTTCGGCTTCCTGTTCCATAGCGAAACGGAGCGCTTCGGCTTCTGCCTTCTTGGCCTCGGCTGCCTGCAATGCCTCGTACTTTTTCGCTTCGGCTTCACGCTGACGGCGAATCAAATCTGCCTCGGCCTGTTTTTCGGCCTGGTACTTCATGGCGTCGGCCTGTTTGCGTACGTTGGCGTCGAGTTCGCGTTCCTTAATGGCGATTTCCTTCTCGGCCAGTTCGGCTTCTTTTTCTCTTCTGGCAATGTCGGCCTCGGTCTTGGTCACCTCGATGACCTTTCTCTGGCTTTCCTGCTGAATCGCATAGGCAGCGTCGGCTTCGGCGCGCTTGGTGTCTGCCTTGACCTGCATGTCGGCCTGCTGCACGGCGAGGGCGGCGTTCTGCTCGGCAATTTTCTTGTCGGCCTCTACCTTAACGGCGTTGGCCTCTTCCTGGGCGTTAGCCGTAGCGATGGCAATGTCGCGCTGTGCGTTTGCCTTGGCAATCTGGGCGTTTTTGCGGATCTGTTCGACGTTGTCGATACCCATATTTTCAATGGTGCCGGCAGCGTCCTTGAAGTTTTGAATGTTGAAGTTGACGACCTCGATACCCAGCTTCTGCATATCGGGGACGACGTTTTCGGTGATTTTCTTGGCAACACCCTGGCGGTCCTGGACCATTTCTTTTAAGCCTACGGAACCGACGATTTCACGCATGTTACCTTCCAGTACCTGTGTGACAAGACTGATGAGTTCGGTGCGGCTCATACCGAGCAGGGACTCGGCGGCACGTTTCAGATAGACGGGGTCGGATGAGATTTTGATGTTGGCAACACCGTCGACACTGACGTTGATAAACTCGTTGGTGGGCACGGCTTCACTCGTTTTAACGTCCACCTGCATGACGCGCAGGGACAAACGGTCCACGCGTTCGAAGAAGGGGACGCGCCAGCCGGCCTTACCGATCAGGATTCGTTTTTTGCCCAGACCCGAGATGATAAAGGCAGTGTCGGGGGGCGCTTTGAGATAGCCGGCGACGGCGAACAGGACAACGAGGGCGACAAGGGAACCGATGACGTAGAATTCCATGGTTTTTTCTCCTTTGGATTTGTAATATATTTATGGGGGAACCCATACGACGCTTTACAAATCGGCAGGTATAAAAAAACGACCTTGACCGATTTGGTCAAAGTCTCGTCAACGATTATGTCTGTGCGCACCGGGTTTTTTAAGCCGTCTTGACGGTGCCGCACACACGGATGAATCCGCGTACTACTCCCTTTGGACGAGTATAGTATACCACGTACGGGCCCCTGTGTCAAGCGTCCGGGGTCCGATTCTCCGTTTTATACAAAACGGGCCAATCCGTTTTATTCACGTTGCACAAAAACAGAAAAACGGCGTGCAAAAGACTGTTTCCGCGGGGAAAACCGTGAAAAACAAGACGCGCACGCCGTTTCTTCCTATTATTATTACTATACGATTTATACGGAAAAACACGAGCCGCCGATGAACTCGCGCAACAGGGAATTGCAGGGCACGGCGGACACGTCGTCGATGGCATCGAAATACTTTAAATATTTCATCAGACGATTGGCAACGGTAAAATAGGGGGATTCCCGGCCGATTTCTTTTAAGGCGGGCAGGATTTCCTGTTTCATAACGCACAACTCGTAGGGCAGGAAAGAATTGAAGACGAAGTCGGCACCTTCCTGGTTGGGATAAATCCATTTAAACTCGCCGTTGCGTACGCTTTGCCACATGGCAATCGTTTTTTCGGGCGGTGTGCCGCGGAATTTGTTGTCCCGTACGATGCGGCGAATCAGGCGCAGGTCGGTGACGTTCAAGGGGGAATGACTGTCGATATTAATCTGTCCCTGCGGGGAAATATACACTTTGTACTTTTGGTGCTTGGGGATCATCGACGTGACGCTGTCGTTCAGGGCATGAATGCCCTCAATCATGATGGGACTGTGACGGTCCACCGTGATGGTTTTGCCCTCTTCCCGCTGTTTTGTCTTAAAATTAAAATGGGGCAGCGTTACGGTCCTGCCGTTGATCAGCGAGAACAGATCGCGGTTGAAACGATCGATGTCCAGACAGTTGACGTGTTCAAAGTCGAGTTTGTCCATCGGCACCCCTTGGATGCGGCTGACGGTTGGGTGATCAAAATAGTAATCGTCCATGGATATCATGACGGGGGAAAGCCCGCGGGATGCCAGCTCGATACGAAGGCGGTTGCAGAAGGTCGTTTTGCCGCTGGAGGACGGCCCGGCAATACAAATCAGGCGGATATCGTCACGGTTGTCGGCAATGGCATCGCCGAGCTGTGCCAGCATACGATTGTGCATGGCCTCACTCATCATCACAAGGTCGGTAACCCCGTCTTTTTCCAGGCGCGTATTGATGCCCGTGACGGTGGCCAATCCCGTCGCCAGCGCACAACGGCGTGCGGCGCGCACGGTACGGCCGTAGGTGCTTTCCTCATTAAAATGCGGGATGGCACCGTTTAATTCATACCGCGGATACTGCAGAATCAGCCCCGGGCTGAAGGGGCGGATGACGTAGTCCTTGATGCATCCGGTGGAGGGCAGCATATAGGCGTGCATATAATTGTAATAGCCGTCGCACAGGTAGGTATTGGCCGTTTTGGCCGTGCGGTAGCGTAACAGGTCGGCTTTATCCGTATAGCCGCAGGCATTATACAGTGCGATGATTTCTTCCGTCGGCAGAGTGACGCGTTCAATCGGCAGGTCGGCGGCAACGAGCCGCGCCACTTCGTTCTGCAGCGGTTCCACGGCGGACAGCAAATCGAAATCTTTATCATCCGGTTCCACGAACACGGCGCGGGACACGTTGTAGGAAAACGTGATGCCGACGGTCGGGTACAGTCGATGGAAGGCCATGGCAACGAGATAGCGCAGCGTCGCCTCGTAGGCCTTGCCGCCTTCTTTGTCCGTGACGTCCAACAGCGTCAACGTTTCTCCGTCGTTATCTTCATGCATACGATAGTTGAGTTCGCGCACGGTGCCGCCGAGACGACAAACACAGGCGCTGTGCCGCATCTGGGGCGGGATAACGTCGATGACGCGCGTGCCGGGCGTGACGGGTATGGGGGTATCCTTAAAAATAACGTTCACGGTTGTATTGGCTCCTTTCATACAACAATCGGCATTAAAATAGTGATGCGTACTTCATTTGATAGTTTTATTATAGCGGTACGGCTGTGTCTTGTCAACCAATCGGTAGAAGAACGCCGGTTGCGGGAATTCGATGCCTGCGTGGCAAATTGCGGTTTTCTATTGACATTTGGTGTAAATTCAGTATGATAATGATGTGGATATTTCAATTTCATATACGCATACAGTGAGGGAAAACAGTTTGAAGACAATAAAAACAAAAGACAATAACAGCGACAATACCCTGATGCTCGGCGGACAAACGCCGCGCAAACGAATGGGCGCCAAAGTATGGCTGCTTATCGCAAGTGTCGTTGGCCTGCTTGCCGTCGGCGTTTGTATCGCTTTTTGGCCGACGCAGGAGCCGCCCATGGCCCCCGTGAATCCGAACGGGAACGGATGGTTAACCGTTTCAATTGACGACACGGCGCCGACCGTCGGTACACCGCTGTCGGTTTCGTATGACGAATCACTGCCGGCACAGGGGGCTGTTGTCAGTTATCAATGGCTGCGCGGGGACCGTGTTCTGTCCTGTGCGGCACGTACGTATACCCCGACGGAAAAGGACGTGGAACAGTGGCTGACGGTTTGCGTGCTGGTCGACGGAACGGAGGCCGGCCGCGACAGTATTTATTTCAGTGAACTGCCGGTTTGTTATATCACCACCGACGACGGTGAACCGGTCCTTTCCAAAACTGAGAACAAAGCGGCAGCGTTGTTTATTCAAGGCAATGCTGCATATGAGGCGCAATACGATGGGAATATCAGCATTCACGCCCGCGGGAACAGTACGTTCGAATACGACAAAAAGCCGTATAAAATCAAACTGGACAAAAAGACGGATCTGTTCGGCTTTGGGAAAAGCAAACATTACGTATTATTGGCCAATTACGTTGACGAAAGCCTGATGCGGACCGCTGTCGGCGTGGAATTGGAGAAAATACTCGGCATCCCTTACTCGGAATGCATATGGGTGGACGTCGTTTTGAACGGTACGTACGTCGGCAATTATCAACTGTGCGAACAGGTGCGTGTCGGTAAGAATATCCTGGATATTTTCGATTGGGATACCTATGCCGAGGATACGGCAGACGCTATATTTGCAGCTGTGCAGGCCGATGATCCCGCTGTCAAAAAGTCTGCGATTGAAGAGCAGATGAAGGGGGATTTGTCCTGGGTGGACACCGGCATCGTATCTTGGAACGGTAAAGCGTATGACGTCGAGGCAATTACGGGGGAGAAACTGCACGACGCCGGTGACGGGTACCTGATGGAATTTACGTATAAAGAAGGAAACGAGGAGTACGCTTTCCTAACGGCACACGGTGTACCTGTTACAGTCAACAGCCCCAAAGGTATCGCCGGCAGCGAAACGATGCTCGCTTTTGTGCAGCAAACGATGCAGGAAGCCGAGGACGCCTTGCGCAGTGAAAACGGGTACAATGCCGTCGGCCGCCACTATTCGGAATATTTTGACGTGGATGCTATGGTCAACTATTGGCTGTTGGCGGAACTTTCCGGCGGGCGCGATAACCTGCGCGGCAGTATCTATTGCTATATTGACGAAAACGGCTTGATTACGTTCGGCCCCGGCTGGGATTTCGACTTATTTAACCGCAGTTCAAAACGGCTGATTGCCACGGAAATAGCAGCCGAAACCGAATGGATGGTGCAGGTCACAGACGACCCGTATTTCCAGGTAAAAGCGCAGGAACGGTATTGGGAAATACGCGATGCATACGCAGCGCTGTTTGAAAAGGGCGGCTGGTACGTCCAAAGTGTGGACGCTATTTCATCGTCCATCAAAGCAAACCGTAAAATATGGCGGTATGAGGATATCGGACCTGTTACGTTACTTATGAACGGGGAAGTCTATATGCGGCACTTCTTTGCCAACCGAATCGCTTGGGCGGATAGACTGTTTGCCGATGAGAAAAAAGTGACGGAAACGTTGTGTCTTGAAACGCAGGCACACCCCTACGTTGTATCGTCTGCGCTGGCCGTTTCGCTTACGGGAGTATGCCCCGACACGTCCGAATACGGCGCCGATTATTTATATGACGCGGCAGCTCCCATAGCAATGCAGATAACGGCAAACTGTCCCACGGCAGACGCATTCGTTTTGTATTGTAATGGAAAAATCGTTTGCACGATGGATGCCGCCGACGTCGCCGGTCCGTTGGAATTGGGGGCCGATTGGTTTACGGAACCGTGCGGAAAGAAAAACGTTTTGGTACTGACGGCGTACGATGCGGCCGGGAATCGCCTGGCCTCGAATTACGTCACGGTTATTGCTGCCGATCGTCAAAACGGCAACGGATGACCGGTGAGCGGCAGACCGTGAAGCCGCACAGTCATACACACACGAAATTTAAATACGTAATAAAACGCCGCGGTTATTTCACCGCGGCGCTTTTCATAAATGGTTGTTGATTGTCGATTGTCGGGAACTATGATGCATGATACAGTCTTGTTGTCACAGTTTTTCGACGTCAGACGGTTTTACCAGGATGAAACCTGCCGCCAGGAGCGCCTTGCCGGCGGCTTCATTGTCCTGCACGCGCAAAATGACGTAGGCGTGCTTTTCGGTGCGGGACAGGAAGGCGTACAAATATTCCAAATTGACGCCGGCCGCAGCAATCACCTGCAGGGCCTTGTTCAGCTTGCCGGGTTCGTCATTGATTTTGACGCCGATGACGTTGGTGATTTGCGCCATGTATTTGGCAGCGGCCAGCGCAGCGACGGCTGCCTCGGGATTTTTGACGATGATACGCAAAATGCCGTAATCGCGGGTATCCGCGATGGACAGGGCACGCATATCAATGCCGGCATCGGCAAGCGTTGCCGTGATTTTGGCGATGGCGCCGGGTTCGTTGGGCACGAAAACGGAAACCTGTTGAACGGTGACAACGGTTTCGGTTACAGTTGCATTTTCAGTCATTGCGGTTTCCTCCTTATTGTTTCGGCACGGGGTCATCCACGAGCTTGCGTTTGTCGACGACGCGCACGGCTTTGCCTTCACTGCGGGCGATGGTATGGGGCGCAACCAAATGCAATACGGCGCCGATGCCCAGCATCTCGCGCATTTTGCCGGCCAGGGCACGTTCCATCGCGGACAGCTGTCCGACGGTATCGGTGAACTGGTCGGGATTCAGTTCCACGTAGATATCGAAAGTATCGTTGTTGTTGACACGGTCCACGACGATTTGGTAGTTGGGGGAGTAATTTTCATTGAGCAGGACGGTTTCAATCTGTCCCGGGAAGACGTTGACGCCGCGGATAATCA
>DCGU01000027.1 GCA_002315325.1 Clostridiales bacterium UBA1770 | reverse complement strand
CTTTTTGTTTGAGTAGTATTCTCATAAAGAATCTCCGAGATCCGTACTCGCTTATTTTATGCTTTGTACTTCTCTCTTGTTGTTCAATTTTCAATGACCGATTGCTGTTTTATCCGCCCTTTCAGGCGACAGCTTGCATATTATACCACTATGAATATCCCTTGTCAACACTTTTTTTCGGCTTTTTGCAAACTTTTTTGCGTCTTTCAAATTTGTCGCACGTTTTGTCGCAGGTTCCTGCGTGATACTGTTAAAAACAGATTGACATGCGGACGTATCGGTGCCATAATAGTAAAGGAAAGAAAGCGCTGCGGCGCTGAGAGAAAACGGAGAAAAACACATGCTGTATTTTGCAATCGGAAACAGTTTGACTCTGCACGGTAAATGCGTATATTGGTGGCGGGAGTGCGGTATGGCAGCCACCGATGAAAAGCACGACTACGTACACCTGGTCACGGACGCATTGGAGAAAAAGTACGACACAGCCGTCAATGCAAAGACGTACAACTTTTTTGCCTGGGAGCAGGCAGAGACGCGTGATGCGCTGCTGTCCCAACTTGACGAATTCCTGGCACAGTCGCCGGACGTCATCACGGTTCAGCTGGGTGAAAACGTCGGGACAGACAATAGAGCAACGCTGGAAGCCGATTACGTGAAATTACTTCAATATATAAAAGAAAAGTGTCCTGCAGCAAAGCTGATTGTCCTGGGCGACTTTTGGGAAACGGACCGAGACGATATGCGCCGCTCTGCCGCACAGACCTGCGGCGTTGCCTTTGCCGATATTTTACCCCGCGTCACGCCGGACAGCCGGGCGGGGCTCTACACAAAAGTCTTTGGCGACGACGGCGAGTGGCACGTGATTGAACACGAGGGTGTTGCGGCACATCCCGGCGACGCCGGCATGGCTATGATTGCACAAACAATCATTGAGGCAATGAATTAATATATATAAAGAAAAGGTACTGCCCGCTGAGCAGTACCTTTTTGTTTTTGCAAAAAATGATTTGATGTTGACGCCGAAATTTCTCGTCTTCAAACATCCTTTCTTCCCTCAAGTGCTCTAAATAATGTCATCTCATCGGCGTACTCCAGGTCCGCGCCGACCGGGATACCGTACGCCAAACGCGTCACCTTAACACCCAGCGTTTTGAGCAAGCGGCTGAGATACATCGCCGTAGATTCACCTTCCACGTCGGGGTTGGTGGCAACGATAACTTCACGCACGTTGCCCTCCGCCACGCGGGCCAACAGTTCCTTAATTTTTAACTGGTCGGGAGAGATGCCGCTCATGGGAGAAATGACCCCGTGCAGCACGTGATAGACACCGCGATACTCGCGCACTTTCTCCATGGAAAGCAGCGTACGCACGTCGGAAACGACACAAACAAGACCCGTATCCCGTGTGGCATCCGCACATACGGAGCACACGTCACGGTCGGTCAGATTTTGGCACTTGGGGCACAAATGGATTTTACGCTTGGCGTTGACGAGCGCCGCGGCAAATCCCTGCACTTCTTCGTCCGTCATATCCAGCACGGAAAAGGCCATGCGCTGTGCGGACTTTTTCCCGACGCCTTCCAGGTGGCTGAACTGCTCGGTCAGAACCTGCAGTGCCTCGATATACTCCGCCATCGGTTCAGAACAAACCGCCGGGCATACCGGGAATGTTCAATGCGCCGGTGATTTTACCCATTTCGGCTGCATTGGTGTCATCCACGCGATGAATGGCCTCGTTCACGGCGGCCGTCAGGATATCGGTCAGCGTTTCGATATCGTCGGGGTCGACGATTTCGGGCTTGATATCAATGGACAGGATTTCATGTTTACCGGTAATTTTGACGGTTACCATACCGCCGCCGGCCGTCACGTCGTACTCACGGGCGTCCAAATCGGCCTGCAGTGTCTGCATATCCTCCTGCATCTGCTGTGCCTGTTTCAACATCGACTGCATATTGCCGCCGGAATTTTTCGGGTAATTTGCTTTCATATTATCAATACCTTTCAAAGAATAGTCAATTTGAAATATTAGGGAAAGATTACTGCAGGGCCCGTTCAATATCGTCCAGGCCGTCATCCTGCGGCAATTCTTTCAGTACCCGGAACTCAAATCCGTCTTCCGTCACCTGCATATGCAGTGCGGCACGAACGGCATTACACAGAATCCCGAGGTTGTTTTTCATCATACCAATGATGAAATCACTATCGGATACAACGGCTATTTTGCCGTCAGCCGTACGATACGCCCGCGTTTTGTCAATAAAGGACGCCACGGCCGGATTGTTTTGCAGATATTCTGCCGTTGCAGCCCAATCGCGAATCTGCTTTTCATCGGAAGCTGCCGCCGGAACCGGTTTCACCGGGGATTCGCCCGCAGGAACGGCTTCGGCAACGGGTTTCGGATTTTGCGGCGTTTGCGGCGCTGCGGGGGCATCTTCCCTCTTCGGTGCTGCAGCCGGCGTTTGAACCGAGCTCGGCGACGGTGCAGCAGGCGCTGCCGTCTGCCCGCTCCAAATACGGCCTTCCAAATCGGCAATGCGCGCAGCGAGTGCCTCGTTAGACGTATTCAGTGCGGCATCCGCCATCTGCGCCAACGTCAATTCGGCAACGGCGCGGCGAATACTGCCTGTCCGCTGCATGGTGCCCAGCGCATTATCCAAAAGCTTGGCATGGTACAACAGGCGTTCCCGCGTGAACTGTCCCGCCAATATCTTCAACTCTTCGGTTTCAGCCAGGGACAATTCCAATGAAGCAACGGCAGCCGGTGCCGTTTTGGTAATCAGTAAATCGCGATAATAATTGATGAGATCCTGCCAGAACACCGTCAGGTCACGTGCGGAAGAAACGACGTCGGCAACGGTTGCGTACATTTTCGCATAGTTTTCTTCCAAAACGGCATGCACCAAATCCGTCAACGTGGACCGGTCGCTGACACCGACGGTTGAAGCAACCAGTGCGGCGTCAATCGGTTGATTGGTACCGGCACACAGTTCCAAAAGGCTGATGGCATCGCGCATACCGCCCTGCGCCAATCTTGCCAAAAGTGCAGCGCCGTCGTCACGCAAATCGATTCCCTCTTTTTCGGCAATCAACTTCATGCGGGCCGTCAAACTTGCGGCGGCAATACGGCGAAAATCAAAGCGCTGACAGCGGGAAACGATGGTCGGCAGGAGTTTATTGACCTCCGTTGTGGCCAAAATGAAAATGATATGCGCCGGCGGTTCCTCCAGCGTTTTCAAAAGCGCATTAAACGCGCTGCCCGACAGCATATGTACCTCGTCCACAATATAGACGCGGTATTTGAGCATGGAGGGCATATAATTGACTTCATCGCGAATGTCGCGGATATTATCGACGCCGTTGTTGGACGCAGCGTCCATTTCAATGACGTCGGTGGTCGTGCCGTCCTCGATGGCACGGCAGGCATCGCATTCGCCGCACGGGCTGCCGTTTACGGGATGCTCACAGTTGACGGCCTTGGCCAATATCTTGGCACAGGTCGTTTTACCCGTCCCGCGGGACCCGCAAAACAGGTAGGCGTGGCTGAAGCGTCCGCCGTCCGTTTGATATTTAAGAATGGAAGTGATATGGTCCTGTCCGTAGACGTCGTCGAATGACTTTGGACGCCATTTACGGTATAAAGCTTGGTGCATATACTTCACTCCCTTCAGCCACTTGAAAAATGCACAGATCGCAAAAAACGAACTATGTCTTTTCGGCTCTAAATATCGTTTTCTATAATGATACTACTTGCAGTTCTGTGGATTAGTTTTGCCCGTTCCGGTCAAAACTTCCATCTATTGTAACGTTTTTTGCTATGAATGAAAGCCGTCGACTGCCGTACCGAGTACGGCGACGCTAGGCTTTCCTTCATTCTGCACTATTTTTCAAGCGGCTTGTCTTGCCAAAACTGAAAATGCACAGATCGCAAAAAACGAACTATGTCTTTTCGGCTCTAAATATCGTTTTCTATAATGATACTACTTGCAGTTCTGTGGATTAGTTTTGCCCGTTCCGGGCAAAACTTCCATCTATTGTAACGTTTTTTGCTATGAATGAAAGCCGTCGACTGCCGTACAGAGTACGGCGACGCTAGGCTTTCCTTCATTCTGCACTATTTTTCAAGCGGCTTGTCTTGCCAAAACTGAAAATGCACAAAAACTAATTTACGCGATAACGCGGCGCAGATATGCGAGTCCCTGTTCCAGGGCACCAATGTTTTGCTCGTGGCCTTCAAATTCCAGTGACAGCCAGCCGTCGTAGCCGGCTTCCTTTAACAAGCGGACGCAGGTCGGAATCGGAACGACGCCGTGGCCGACGACAGTGCCGCGCAAATAGTTGCCGTTGGCATTCTTCCAAAAGCCCTCGGGAGCGATGGTAACGTCGTCCTGCATTTTATACAAAAAGTCCTTGGCATGGACGTGGAAGGCGTACTTTGCAGCACGGCGAACGGCGTTGGCCGAATTTTCATCCACACACAGGAAATTACCCATATCCACCAGCCAGCCGTAATTGGGATGGTTGACGGCCTGAATCAGCCGCTCCACGCGTTCGGACGCCTGGTAGAAGAAACCGTGGTTTTCCGAGCAGGTTTTGATACCTTTGGCAGCAGCGTATTCGGTGATTTCGCGAATGGCGGGTGCCATGTCGCGAACGCCGTCCTCCCAGGTATATCCGGGAATATTTTTGAGCGCAAAAGCGGCGTCGTGGCGCATCACTTTGACGCCGAGTACGGCGGCTATATCGACTTTGCGCTTCACGTTTTTAATTTCGGCAGCAAGGTCGTCACACAGTAAATTAGCGCCGACCGTGTAGGAAATAATGGGCAGGCCGATTTTATCACAATGCGCGCGAATGGTTTTGGCCAATTCGAGAGGTGCATCACCGGGGAGATCGGTAAACTCAATGCCGTCGAACCCCAGTTCTTTCGCTTTATCGCAAACGTCGATGAGTGACGCGCCGGTCGTATTCATATATTGACTGAAACTGTAACTGCTGACACCGATTTTCATCTCAATTCCCCCACAGTAATCATTTTCAAAATAAACCCAATATGGGCTGTAAAACAAGTCCATGCACCCCAACGTCGAGCTTTCTCCCCGCGCGATTTTTCTGCCTTCTGCTCTGCTCAGGCAACCCCGCGGCACACCGGACAAAACCGCTTAATGCTGCTTGGTTCCCCA
>DCGU01000101.1 GCA_002315325.1 Clostridiales bacterium UBA1770 | reverse complement strand
CAACTTGCTATTGCAATTTACGAAATAAAATCAAGTGCGCGCTGCGCGCGTTGTTTTTTGCGGCTGTTTATGGTATACTTTTAACCGAAAGTATCACCAAAGAGAGGAAACGTTATGAAGCACGTTGATATCTATACGGACGGTGCCTGCCGCGGCAATCCCGGGCGCGGCGGTTGGGGCGCGATTCTCGTTTACAACGGACGTGAAAAGGAAATCAGCGGCGGTGAACCCATGACCACCAACAACCGTATGGAACTGACGGGTGCCATTGAGGCGCTGGCCTGTTTGAAGGAGCCGTGTGAAATTACCTTTACCAGCGATTCCAAGTACGTCATTGACGGCATCACCAAAGGATGGGCACTGGACTGGAAATCCCGCGGGTGGAAGAAAAAAGATAAATCCCCTGCCCTAAATCCCGATTTATGGCAAAAACTGCTGGAATTGCTGGAACCCCATCAGATTACCTGGGTGTGGGTCAAAGGCCATGCGGGGCACCCGTACAACGAACGGTGCGACACGCTGGCTACGACTTTTGCCGACAGTTTCCCGGTGACCACCGCATGAGTATGCAGGTATTTTTCGCCCCGCTGGAGGGCATTACCGACCGGGATTACCGCAAACTGCACCGCGCTTATTATCCCGGCATCGACCGTTATTATATTCCCTTCATTTCGCCGACACAGGACCGCATCCTGACACCGCGGGAAGCCCGCATGGTGGACAATTCGTTTTGTCCCGACGTGGTGCAA
Organism: Clostridiales bacterium UBA1770; assembly: GCA_002315325.1. Lineage (GTDB taxonomy): Bacteria > Bacillota > Clostridia > Oscillospirales > CAG-272 > UBA1770. The sequence goes on along the minus strand of DCGU01000101.1, from coordinate 10,947 downwards.
ATCCCGCAGATTATGTCCAAAAACGCAGGCGATTCGTTGTGGTCGATTCATCTTTTGCGGGAAATGGGTTATTCCGAAATCAATTTGAATTTCGGCTGTCCGTCGGGCACCGTCACAGGCAAAGGAAAAGGCGCCGGCATGCTGCGCGACGTTGACGCGCTGGACCGGTATTTGGACGAGATTTTCAACGGGTTGGAAAGCGGCGAACGTATCTCCGTCAAAAGCCGCATCGGTTTTGCCGCGCCCGAAGAATACGATGATATTTTAAAAGTCTACCGCCGCTACCCCTTTTGCGCGGTCATTCTGCACGCCCGTACCAAAACGGAGCTGTACCGCGGCGACATCCACAAAGAAGCGCTTGCACAAACGCTGCAGGATGCCCCGTGGCCGGTCTGCCCCAACGGCAACATCTTTACCAAAAAAGATGCCGAAGCCATGCAAAACGCCTTCCCGGCAATCGGAGCGGTCATGATGGGGCGAGGCCTGATTGCCGACCCGGCTGCCCTGGCGCGGGAAGAGGACGAAACGGCACGGCGGGTACGTCTGACACAGTTCACGAACGACCTGTTTGACGCTCATTTGGCACGGCTGGACGTCCGCAACGCCGTAGCTTATATGAAGGACATTTGGTTTTATCAAATGCATCGTTTTTACGACGAGACCGGCAAGTACGCCAAGCGGCTGCGCAAGGCAACGGACGTCACGGAATTTCGTGCGGCGTACCGTGCCGTTCTGGAAGACTTACCGTTTACGGAAGTGGAGACCATCAGTTGAATACGGCCGTGAAAAAGGCACTGTCGAACGTTTCGACAGTGCCTTTTCTGTACCGAAAAAATTTATTGTGCAGGGGTACTGTTATCGGACAAACCGACAACGTTATCAATCGGCATAGCAAATGCAATTCCCTGCCCGGGGGTATGCAGACCGACGTTTTGATACAATGCGTGCAGTACGCCGTCACAAATCTTTGCGTCCACTAAAATCATCACAATCTCTTTTTCCGGCTGAATCGGGAAGGAAAATTTCTTTTCCACTTCCGGATTGGCGGTGCCGCGCGCACGCAAAACCGTACCGCCTCTGGCGCCTGCCGCACGGGCGGCGTCCATTACGGCCTCGGAGAACCCCTGGTTGACAATACATAAAATGCACTGATACGTCATAGCGTTACACCTCACATAAAAACTGGTAGAACGTGGCACCGATAACGGAAGACATCGGAACGGTGAAAGCGATGCCTTTCCCGTTTTTTATCGTCTTAAAGCGGCCTTCCAACAGCCGCAGTATTTCCTGCTCCTTATCACCGCGCAGCGTTCCGATCAACACGGCACGATCGTCGTCCGCAATACCCAGCATTTCTGCAATCTGTGTCGGTGCGGTTCCCCGCCCCTGGCATTGCATAATTAAGTTAACGGTATGCGCCTGCAGCAAATCGGAATAATACTCTGCTTTTTGCGGCTGTACTACCAGGAACAGCAGTTTGACGGCAACCGGCGCCTTCGATTCAACGGCTTGCTGCGACGGTACGCCCGCTTGTTTTACTCTCGCCATACCTGCTCCTCCTTAAAACCGAATAATCTGCTCGTCGTCCGCATTCAAAATACGCTGCATTGTCAGTCGTTTGCGTACTTTTTCCTGCACAACGGAACGGAAGCCGAGTAACTGAATGGTAATCAGCGGCGTCATGGCCACCATGGCAACCACACCGAAAGCGAGTTCCGGCACCATGCCTGCCCCCTGTGACGCCACACAGGCACCGATAGCAAACGGCAAAATAAACGTGGAGGTCAAGGGACCGGAAGCTACGCCGCCGGAGTCGAACGCGATAGCCGTATACACGCCGGGAACAAAGAAAGACAGGCCTAACGACAGTAAGTAACCGGGAACCAAATAGTACAAGACGGAAAAATTGAAAATGATACGGATGACAGACAGGGCGATGGAAAGACCGACACCGCAGGAAAGTGCGATTGTCATAGCACGTTTCGTCACGGCACCGTTTGTAATCGTCTCAACCTGTACGTTCAACACGTGCACGGCAGGCTCTGCCAATACGACCACCGCACCGATAATCAAGCCGAAAATAACTGCAACGGCAGGGGACGAACCGGCCAATTGTTTTCCCAATGAAAAACCGATCGGTAAGAACGCTATATTCGCACTGGACAGAAAAATAACCAGTCCGAAAAACGTATAAGCAATACCGATACCGATACGAACCAATTTTTTGCGCGGCAGATGCAGGAACAATGCCTGCAGGATAAAGAAGAACAGCACAATCAGTCCGAGCGCCAACGCCACGTCGCCGGCCGTTTCCGCCAACGTGGAAAGAATCGCTTTGCCGAGCGCATTTGCCACACCGTAATCGGGTAATTCATAGGAGAACCCGCCGGTTGCCGACAGACCAAGCAGCAGCACCGCCAGAATCGGACCGACAGAACACATGGAAATCAGACCGAAGCTGTTTTCACTCACGTCACGGCCGCTGACTGTTTGCGCGATGCCGACACCGAGCGCCATGAGAAACGGTACCGTAATGGGGCCGGTCGTGACACCGCCGGAATCAAAGGATAACGGCAGGAAGAATGCCTTGCCGTTTGCAGCCAGTATTGCCGCAACGGCAAACAAAACCATGTAGAAAAACATCAATACAGACGATAAATGCGCCTTAAAAACGATTTTTATGATGGCCATCGTTAAAAACAATCCGACGCCGACACCCACCGTGACCAGCAGCACGGTCCCGTTCATAATATCGGAAACCTGCGCAGCCAAAACGGACAAATCGGGTTCTGCCACGGTAATCAGCACACCCATGGCAAACGACACACCGAGCAGCAATGCAAGATTGCGCTGCTTACTGAGTCCCGCACCGGTCTGCTCCCCCATCGGCGTCATGGCCAAATCGGCACCCAAGTTGAACAGGCCGATACCGATGACCATAAGCAGGGCTCCGGCAAGAAACAGGATAATTTCCCGCCCCGACAGTTTCATCCACGGTGTCAACTGTAAAAGCAAGACCAAAACCGTTACGGGAAGAATGGAGAAAAACGCCTCTTTTGTTTTTTTCAAAAGAGCTTTGCCGAACAACAGCTGCATAATTTTCCCCTTTCTGTATTTTTTAAAGCACTGTATTTAAAAGCAATCGGCACAAACAATCTCATGCCCAAACCAGCCAAATGAATGCGTAACCGACCAGCACCGCCGTCAGCGTAAACGGAATACCGATGCGGAAGAAATCACTGTTTTTAACCTCATACCCTGCCTTGCGCAAAATGCCGATGCCGGCAATGTTGGCACTGGCACCGATCGGCGTCAGATTGCCGCCGAGCGTCGCACCGATCAAGAGGCCGAAATACAGTACGTAGGGTTCGGTTTGCATGGAAGCGGCAATGGCTGTGATAACCGGCAGCATCGTCGCCACGTACGGAATGTTATCCACAAAAGCGGAAATGATAACGGATCCCCACACGATAATGGAATACATTAAGAACAAACTGCTGCCGCCCGCCTTAACCATCACGTTGCCGATGGCGTCGATGACACCGCAGCCGTCCAGTCCGGCGATGACGATAAACAAGCCGGTCAACAGCACCAGCGTCTGCCAGTCAAGTTCGGCAAAGGCCTTTTTCACAGAATCGGCTTTTTTGTTTTTGACAAGAGAAGCGACAATACCGACCAGCGCCACACCCAAGCAGATTAAACCGTTTGTCACGGCCGGTTTTTCGGAAATAAAGGAAGCGGCAATCAAGAGCAAAACGGTAGACAGCATAGTCACCGTCGGGAAATAATCCGTCACCACGGTCTTTTCGGTAATTTCAATGGCATCTTTTTCCTTGCGGAACAGCCAAACCAAAATCAATACCGTTGCCAGTGCGCCGAGTTCCACTGCCCAGAAAATACCGAATTTGCCGTTCATAAAGAAAAAGTCGTTAAAGTTCATATCTGCCGCAGAACCCAGCATAATGGACGTGGTATCGCCGACCAACGTTGCGGCACCCTGCAGATTGGATGACACCGCGATGGCGATGATCATCTGCACCGGGGAACGATTTAACTTTTTACATACGGCCAATGCAACGGGCGCAATCATCAACACTGTTGCCACGTTGTCAATAAAAGCGGAAACGATGCCGGCAAACAATGCCATGGTCACCGTTACCCACATCACGTTGGGACACTTTGCCATAATCACGTCGGCAATGCGGTTGGGCATACCGGACTCAATGAAGAACGAAACGGTCACCATCGTACCGGACAGCATCATGAGAATGTTCCAGTCCACGGCACCAAAGACTTCGCCTAAGGGGAGAAAACCGAAAACGATAAAAAGCACGGCCGACCCCAATGCTGCAAAATGGCGGTATTTGGGCAGGGCTATCATACAAACGTAGGTCAGAACAAACAAGATAATTGCCGGAATCACGAATAAAATCCCCTTTCGTATTAGAAAAAAAGGCAGAGCCGTGGCTCTGCCTTACTGCATTGTCATCACACAATGACGTTGATATAAATAAACTGCGTACGCAATCTATGACAGACTCCACCACATATATCAACCATTATTATTTATACCATATTATTACATAAAAGTCAATGATGGATTGCGGTTACGCGAGAATCTATCGTGCCGCATATGCCGACGATCAATTGATTTCGGCACCGAACGGGAAAAGTGCCAATTTAGCGAGTTTGAAGCACTGCTTGCCGAAAGGAATACCGATGATAGTAACACACCAAACGATACCGATCACGAAAAAACCGACAGTCAGTTCCAAACCGCCTAAAATGAGCCAAATGACGTTGGCAATGGGATGCTTTTCAAAACACGTATTCACCGTTCTCCCGAAGGGCCAAAAGGACAGACCGGCGAGTTTAAAGCACTGCTTGCCGAAGGGAATACCGATGATGGTGATGCACCACAAAATGCCGGAAAGAAACCATACCAAACCGGACTCCAGACCGGTCAAAATGAACCACAAAATATTGCCGATAGTTTTCATAAATGAACTCCTTTTTCGATTTAAAACGTATTATCATTATAACCCGTTTGCGCTTTTGCGTCAAGCGGGCATTGATTATCTTGACATTCAATTAAATTGAATTATAATAATACGTAGTATCGTTATTACGAAAGGACGTTTTGTATATGAAATTTATAGCCCATCGCGGTGCCTGCCTGGAAGCAACCGAAAACACGTTGGATGCCCTGGCACGCGGTGCCGCCTACGGTGCCTATGCCGTAGAATGCGACCCGCGCCCCACCAAGGACGGTAAACTCGTCATTTTCCATGACGATACCGTAAAACGCCTGGCCGGCGACGGCCGCCGCGTATGCGAGATGACGTATGCAGAATTGAAAGACCGATTGGCATACGTAGGCATTTCCCTTTGCACGTTTGACGAGGTACTGGAACAGTATAACGGCAGTGCCGCCGTGCTGTTCGATCTATCCTACGACGCATCAAACGACGAGGCCGTTTTCAAAGCCATGGCAAACGCGCCGTTTCGCGCCATTGCCGGCGTCCACAACGTCGACGAAGCAAAACTTGCCCGCCGTTTTATGCCGGCGGAAAACGTACTGGCATTTATGCCCTCCCCCGATGCAGCCGAGGCCTTTCACGAAGCCGGCTGCGGCATACTGCGCTTGTGGGAAGACTGGCTGAATGAAGTGACGCCGACGGATATCAAAACACGCGTGGGACAGACCGAAGTGTGGATTATGGCACACGACAACAGCAATACGCATCCCCTGTATTGTATGAACGGTTCGCCCGCCTCCATTGACCGTGCCGCGGCACTGGGTGCCGACGGCATGCTGCTCAACGATATCCGTATGGCTGTCAGTTGCAAATAAAAATATTCGTAACAAAAAACACTCGGGCACAACCCGAGTGTTTTTTGTTACGTTACGCGTTATCGGAAACGGACGCAGCGTCCTCCGCCGAGGGCACGCCGACGTCGCGGCCGCCGTTGCGGCGCTTTTCAACGAACGCCAGCCAACCGATAATCCCGGCATCTATCAAAATAATGACAAACGGGAAAAAGCACATATATGCGCGGTTTTCAATGGACAATCCGAACAAATGCAGGATTTTCCCATCCGTTGCCTTTTGAAACGCCTGCGCAACAAATGCAACACCGATACCGGTTATACTGCCCATCGCATTATAGAAGGCAAGACAACCGGTCTGCAAATCCTTGGGCACACGCAAAAAAGGCAAATTGGACATGCCGAACTGCATACCGCCGCAAACAAATTGACAAAATATATTGGACACGAAGAACATCCATTTGGTGTCCACCGTAACCAATGCGTTGATGGCGTGACAAACGGCGTAAAGCGCCAGGGAAACAGACATGGGCTTCAACCAACCGTATTTATGCACCATCTTGTTCCAAAACGGCAAGGTCAAAATGGAACAGGGTACGCCGGCAATACCCACCAAACTTTGATACGTATAGGACAGCTCTGCCCCGTCGCGCAGGTAAACGCCGTAATACGGTGCCATACCGCTGCCAAACACGTACAGCACGTAAATCATGACAATGCCGACAAACGCCCGGCAGCGTACGGGGGCCAATAAAATATCTTTAAACGTGATACGATTTGTATTTTCTATGCCGGTATTATATTCCGGTTCCGGCACGTGCCAAAACAGTTTCAATTCAACCAATACCAAGAGTAAGGCCAATCCGCGCATAATCAAAATGCCGAGCAGGGCCTTTTCGTTGGCCACGAAAGTGTCCAAATAGATGCCGAGCAGCAAGGAAATAATCGGATTGATAATAGAAGACAACGCATTGCTGACCATATAATAGTCACTGCGGCAAAATTCCGCCATACTGTAAATATGCCATGCGCTCATACCGGGGCCGCATAGAGACGAAGCAACCGTACGCAACGTCAATACGACCACGAAGACGTTGGCGCGCGTGATGACGTCAAACGGCAAAAAACGCACAACGGCAGTAAAAAGATTTCGCAGACGTGATAAATGCTGTGAAAAACGTATATCAAGCCCTTACGCTTTTTCAACCGTTCAAAGAAGAAGGGGGAAACCAACTGCAAAAGCCCGGCTGCACTGCTGAGTGCCGCTATGATGGACGTGTACGTGTTCTGCGTGGCGACGCGGATTTCTTCCGACACGGCGGAAAACAAAATCAAAAAAAGCTGCGTGTAAAAAATACCTGCCGTCAATTGCCCGGCAACGTTCAGCGCATAGTTGCCGAACAGGACACAGCGGCGCGGTTTTGCCAAACCGTCCGGATCGTATCGGAATGCATAACGCCAGCTGTCCACGTATTTTCCGATAACGGGAATACGACAGGAACGCTCTTTATTTTCAGAAGCCATTGCGGTTCTCTCTTTCTTTGCTGTTCATTGGCAACCCATTGTTGCACGCTTGCATAGGATACCATTATTTGCCGAAAAAAGCAAGCGTTTTTTTACTTTATATCGGGATTTTCCGATTCTTTTTCGACGGTTGCGCAACCGGCCGTTTTGACGGCCGTCAGATGATTTTTACGGCCGTATTTCCGTGTTTCCCGCATCGTGATCTGCACACGCAAAACCGTTTGCAAAACAACATAATATATGATATACTTATATTAACTATTATTTCTGCGCCGTACGTGCAGAACGAATCAGGAAGGGGAACTCTTTCCATGGGCAGTGCATTCTTATTAATTCTCGCCTCGCTGCTGCCGGTCGTGGCCGCCGCGATATTCCACCACTTGGATCGAAATACGAATTTCGTCCATTGGAAGTTTTGGCCGCGCCAAATTATCATCGGCATCGTGTTCGGCGGCCTTGCCGTCATCGGCACAGAGTACGGCATTCCCTTCAACGGTGCGCAGGTCAACTGCCGCGATGCGGCAGTCATTACGGCGGGTTTGTTTTTCGGCGGTCCTGCCGGCATCATTGCCGGCATCATCGGCGGTGTTGAACGTTGGGTTGCCGTCGCATGGGGCATCGGTACCTTCACCCGCGTAGCCTGCTCCTTTTCCACCATCATTGCCGGTTTCTATGCGGCCGTTCTTCGCCGGTTTTTATTTAAAGAAAAACGGCCAAGCTGGTCAATTGCCATGGCCATCGGTGTCGTTATGGAAGTGTTCCATTTGACTATGGTGTTTATCACCAATATGGGCACACCGGCCAAAGCCATGGCCGTCGTACGTTCCTGTACGGTCCCCATGCTGTTGGCAAACGGTTTGTCCGTGATGCTGGCCGCCGTCGTGCTTTCCACGATGGACCTGAACAGATTGTCTCGGGTAAAAATTGAAAAGAAACGCGTGGCGCAACTGGTACAATCCTGGATGATGCTCGTCGTGGTCTTTGCCTTTTTCATCACCTCATTCTTCGTGTATCGGCTGCAGACGGCCATTGCCGACACCGATACGGAAGCGCTGCTCAGTACCGCCCTGGAAGAAGTGCAGTCCGACATTGCCGCTGCCGAAGAACTCGGTATCAGTGACGAAATCATCGGTATGATAAAAAATCGTCACGTCGGCAAAACCGGCTTTATTATGCTCCTGAGTAAAGACTTCAAGCCAATCAGCGCGCCGGACGTTTACTCCTACGTAAAACTGCAAGGAACGATGAAAACGCTCGGCATCGTCCCCAAAGAGGGCGTATTGTTCCGGGCCCAATATGGCGGCGCCTATTATTACAACTATTTTATCAAATACGACGGCAATCTCCTCATCGCATCGCTGCCGGAAGAAGAAGCCATGCTGTCGCGTAATATCGCCCTGTACGTCAACGTCTTCCTGGAAATCATGGTGTTTGCCCTGATGTTTGCCCTGATTTTCCGTTTGATTGACAGAACCGTCGTGCGTCCCCTGCAAAACGTGACGAAGTCGCTCAACCATATTGCAGCCGACAATTTGGAGGAAGGTGCCGTGGATGAGCAGTCCAGTGCCGAATTCGTCTCCCTATCCACCGATATCAACGCCATGGTCAATACCCTGCAGGCACAGCGCCGTGCCGAACAGGAACGCCTTGTATTGGAACAGGAACGGCAGGCCAAGGAATTGGAACGGCAGGCCAAAGAATTGGACCTGGCCAAAAACATTCAGGCATCTGCCCTGCCGCGTATCTTCCCCGCCTTTCCGCAAAGACACGATTTTGATATTTACGCCTCGATGCGTCCCGCCAAGGAAGTCGGCGGTGACTTTTACGATTTCTATATGACGGACGTTGACAAGCAGCGCGACGTACTTCATTTTCTGATTGCCGACGTTTCCGGCAAGGGTGTTCCGGCTGCCATGTTTATGATGAGCGCCAAAGCGGAATTAAAGACGCTGACCGAGAGAAAGAATATGCAGGTGGGTGACGTGTTCACCCGCGGCAACAACGCCCTGTGTGAGGGTAACGATGCCGGCATGTTCGTCACTGCCTGGCAGGGCGGCATCGACCTGGAAACAGGTACCGTATCCTTTGCCAACGCCGGTCACAACCCCCCGCTTGTTCGTCATCAAAACGGCAAATTTGAGTATTTAAAGTCCAAAGTCGGTTTGGTTCTTGCCGGCATGAAAGACATCCCGTACAGAACGCAAAATCTGCAGTTGGAACCCGGTGACATCATCTTCCTGTACACGGACGGCGTTACCGAAGCAACCAATGCACGTTTGGAATTGTTCGGCGAAGACAGACTGTTGGAAACGTTGAATTCCCGCACTTTTACCGATATGAAAGAATTGTGCCAATTCGTTCGTGATTCGGTGGACGCCTTCGTCGGTGACGCACCGCAGTTTGATGACATTACGATGCTGGCGCTCCGCTATTTCGGCGAACCGCCCGCCCCCACCATTAGCTTTGAAGAAGCAAAACTGGAAGATATTCCCGCCGTCACTGCCTTTGTGGAAGAAGAGCTGGAAAAGATCGACTGCCCGATGAAGATTGTGACGCAGTTCAGCATCGCCATTGATGAAATCTTCAGTAATATCGTCAAATACGGTTACGCCAAAAAGCCGGGTCCTGTTGAAGTCAAAGTCATCGTGAGAGACGACCCGCACGAGGTTTCCCTGAAATTCACTGACAGCGCACTGCCCTACAACCCGCTGACCAAGGCGGACCCGGACGTCACGCTGTCCGCGGACGAACGTTCCGTCGGCGGTTTGGGTATCTTTATGGTGAAGAAATCCATGGACGATATCAAATACAAATACGAAAACGAGCAGAATATTTTGACTATTTTCAAAAAGCTGCCGGATTAACGAGGTGAATTCCTTGCCGCAAACTTCAATCGAATGGATTGCCCAGATCTGCAGCATCCTGGGGATGGTCTGTATCATCGGGTCCATGCAATTCAAAAAAATGTTCTATTACTATGCTGCGCAATTTATCGGCTCATCCCTGTTCCTATTAAGCTTTATTCTGCTGGGAAGCGCGTCCGGCGCCATCATGAACATCATTTCCATTCCGCGCGCTATCATCAATATGATGGGCAAAAAGGGCCACAAGACCTGGATTTTAGCCTGCCTCATCGCGCTTCTCGTCGGTTGCGGGTACTTTTCCTTCCTGGCCGAAGGCTGGATTGCGCTGCTCCCCTTTTTCGGACAGCTGTTCGGCACCATCGGCATGTGGACGCACAACGGCAAAACCATGCGCATTATGCAGCTGGCAGGTGCCTCCCCCGCATGGCTGACGTACGACGTTATCGCCAAGAGCAGCGGCGGCATCGGCTGCGAATTGTTTACCATCGTGTCCGTTATTATTTCCATCATCCGATTTGGGTGGAAAGAACTCGACCGCAAACAGCTGTAGGCCGTAAAAAAAGTGCAGCTTACGGGGGAAAAATCGACGCTTCTGCCTCTTTTTTTCCCGGCCTACACCAATGCAGGCCGTAAAAAAGTGCAGTTTAAAAAAGCACTTTTTTGTTCTGTTTTATCTCAAATTATCACGTTTTAAAAACAATTCATAATAGGGTAGATGGAGGATATTAA
>DCGU01000023.1 GCA_002315325.1 Clostridiales bacterium UBA1770 | reverse complement strand
TTGCACTTGTTATTATAATCTGCCCAGGCGGACCCGCAGGGCGGGAAATTGTTTTGCGGTTTGCCGAGGAAAAAACGGCGGACAACGAACCCGATTTTCTGTCCACCGGTGCCGACTATACCTGTATCAGCGGCATTCCGCAAATTCAGCGGGATATCTTTATCACGGCGGATACAACGGCCGAATTCCGCCCCGAGTTCGTTTGGCACGCCTTCCGTTATATTGAAGTGCAGGGCAGCATTGACGATATCACCGTGGACGTCATTCACACGCAGGTGCCCGTTACCTCCTCGTTCTCCTCTTCAAGCGAAGGACTGAACTTTTTGTACGACGCCTATATCCGCACGCAGCTGGATAATCTCCATAACTGCATTCCGTCCGACTGCCCGCATCGCGAGCGTTTGGGCTACACCGGCGACGGCCAGGTGGCCGCACCTGCCGCCACACTTTTGTTGGATGCCGAGGGCGTCTACCGCAAATGGCTGACGGATATTTACGACTGCCAGGATATTGCCGGCGGTCACGTGCAGCATACCGCGCCCCTGATGGGCGGCGGCGGCGGTCCCGGCGGTTGGGGCGGCGCTATGGTCGTCGTGCCCTACGTCTTTTACAAACGCTACGGCGATGTGTCCGTTTTGAGAGAAGCCTATCCCCATATGCAGGCCTGGATCGGGTACTTGGAACGCCACTGTGAAAACGGGCTGGTCACTTCGGAAGAGAAGGGCGGCTGGTGCCTGGGCGACTGGGCAGCATTGGAGAAAATGGTTCTGCCCGAGCCTTACGTCAACTCCTGCTGCCTTGTGGATGAATACAATAAAATGGCGGAAATGGCAACGTGCTTGAGATTGTTTGACGATGCAAAATCATATCGTGCCAAAGCGGAAAACGTCAAAAAGGCAATTGTTTCTGCGTATTATAACGAAAAAACAGGCAGTTTCTGTGACGGCGTCCAGGGCGCCGATGCCTACGCATTGTGGGTCAATATCGCACCGGACGACAGAACCAAAACGAATCTGATCAATCGCTATACGGCCATGGGTCACTTCGATACCGGCTTTATCGGTACGGCGATTTTGTGCGACGTGCTGGCCGATGCGGGTGAGGTCGATCTTCTTTACACGCTCTTATGCTCGGAGGATTGCGGTTCCTACCTGTATATGAAACGGGCCGGTGCCACCACGGTTTGGGAGCATTGGGACGGTGCTTCCTCGCACAATCACCCGATGTTCGGCGCTCCCGCACGCCACCTGCTCGCGACGTTCCTGGGTATTACCCAACCGTCGGATTGTGTTGCTTACAACCATCTCGTCATTGCCCCCAAGGTGCCGAAAAAACTTTCTTCTGCCCAGGGCGACGTCACGCTGCAGGACGGTAAGGTCAGTGTCAGCATGGCGCAGGGCAACGGTCAGATCGTCTTCAGCGTCACGGTGCCCGTGCCTGCAACGTTCCGCTATGCGGGAACCGAGCAGACGCTGGCTCCCGGCAGACATACGATTTCGTTTGCACAATAAACGGAGAATGATAACAATGAAACGAAAACTGTTTTTTGTTATTTTGACAATATGTCTTTTATCCTTGCTGCTTGTCGCCTGCGGTCCCGAGAAGCCGAATGACAATCCCGACGTATCGACGGGTTCCGACGTGGCCGACGTCCCGGATGAGCCGGCAGAACAGGAGCAACTGACGCCGATTGTGAACGGCCGCTGGGCCACGCTGCAAACGGCGGACGCCACCCTGAAAATGTATGCTTGGGATAACAAGCTGGGCATCACGTCATTGTGTTCCGCCGGTGGGTATGAAGCAGTGCCGAGTTCGTCGGTTTGCACTTTCCCGACAAGCGTAAAAATCGATAAACGAGTGATTACGGTTAACTGGACGTTTTCATCCATTGAAGAAGTTAACGTGACGGAAAACGGCGTTGCCTGCCGCGGCGTACGTTTTATCTACGTGCCCGACGCAAGTCAAGCAGAATTGACCTTACAGCTCATAATAACGGTATTGGCGCGTCCCTCACTGGCCGGACCTTTTGAATATAGGACGGAAGTCGTCAACGTCGGCTCGACAGCCTTGCGGTTGAATCCCGGTTCTTTCGCATCCGTTGCCGTGCAAAACGGCGGCGACTTGGTGCTTATAAAAAAGGAAAGCGGTATGGCGGAAGGGTATAAGCATTATGACGGTCAAATGGCCATGGGACTGGGTATCTATCGTTATGCGGCGAACGAAAAAGTAAACGTTAATGCCTGGGTCACAACCTTCCAAAGTTGGAACGAATCCGGCTATTTCCCGATGATTTACCAGGATAGAACCGAAAACGGGTTCTATTGCGCGCTGGAATGGTCGTCCGGCTGCGTTTCTGCTAAAGGCAAGGGGGACACGGTAACTTTCTCGGTCAATATGGACCATGAAAAAACCTTTACAACGATGGTTCCTGCCGGCGATACGCTTACGCTGCCGTCCGTCTACTTCGGCGTCTATGATGGTACGCTGGACGAAGGCAGTAACGTCTTCAAAAAGTGGTTTTTCGCCTGTAAGGTGCAGCCGACGCTGCGGGATAATCCGAATGAACCATTGTCGCAAATGGATATGCAAACGGGGATTGAGTCCAACGGCCTTGAATCCATCAAATGGGATTACGGCTGGTGGACAGAGGAAACCACCCGCTGGAGTTCGTTGGAGGGCTCCTGGCAGCTGCGCAGCGATGGTTATATCGGGGTGTTAAACGCGTACGGCTGTTCCACGCTCGCCGAGTTCGGCGCCTTAGTACGCGAAAAGGGACTCAACTGGACGGTTTACGTGCTTTTGCACGACACCCTTGATGAAAACGACCAGCCGACGGATGCCTACGGGGAGTTCAACTCTTTCACGCACCCCGAATGGTTTTCCGGCAGAGTGATTGCTTACGGTATGGGTGCAACGGCGGACCTTGGTAACGAGGAATGCGTTGCCTATTTGAAAAAGGCCATGACGGACTTTTTCAAAAATAATAATATCAGTACGTGGCGCTCCGACTTCGAGCCCATTTGCTACGTCTCAAAACAGCAAAATCGCCATGACGCGTTTGGGTCGGACGTTATGTATTGGTGCACCGTCGGCTTCCGCGAATTGGTTACACACCTGTATGAAAACGTCGAAGGTTTCCGCTACGAGTCCTGCTCGTCCGGTGGGTCCATGAAGGACCTCTTCACGGCCACACTCGCCGTTTCCATCAACACGGACGACGCCGCGAATTATATGAGTATGCGCACAACGTTCTACGACAGTTCCTATATCATTCATCCCTCGCAACTGCAGATGCCCTGCAACAGTGACTTCTTTAACGTTGATTGTGCAACGTTGTGGCCTGTCGTGACGACGTCCGGCGGGGATGACTTTGATTTCAAAAAAAATATGCTGGATATGGGCTACCGTACCCAGTGTTTGGGGTCTCCGATGTTCTCCTCTTGGACGATGACCGTTATGACGGACTATTACGATTACTATTCGGTCCTGTATGCGAACAAAATCCGTCCGCTGGTCCGCGACGGTGACCTGTATCATATTCTCCCGCGTCCCGACGGCAAAAACTACGACGGTGTCATGTACGCCGACGCGGACAGTGCAAACGAAATCAAGGGCTTGGTCTTCTTATTTAAACCGAGCGAAAATCCCGGTGACGTTTGCCATATCACGCTGCAGGGTCTTTACGCCGATACGACGTATCAGCTGACGTTCGAGGATAGACCCGAACAGAACTGTGTGAAAACCGGTGCGGAACTGATGACGGACGGCCTTGACGTGACCATCCTCTACGTCGGGTCTGAGCTCATTTGGATCACCGAAGTCAACTAAGGGGCTGTTAAAAAAGTGCATACCGAAAAAGCGGAAAGACAAAGGGTTCTTTTGCATTTTTTGAGTGCGTTAACCATATGAGGAAGAAATCCTTCGGATTTCTTCGTTTTTGATTGAATTTTCCACTTTTTCTATCGCCGTTTTCGTCCCTTGCCGTACCTTTGTACGGCTCACGGGGACGAAGAACGACGATTCTGCCTCTTTTTTCCCAAGCCCCCTATCTTAACGTTTGCAATGCAAACTCCTCACTGTAAACTCTTAACTGACGTTTCAGTTCCTGTTGGTTTTTGCAAAACAAGTTAAGAGTTAAGCGTTAAGATTGACTTCGTCAAGTTAATTATACAAACAAAGGCTCAGCCGTTCGGCTGAGCCTTTGTTTGTATGATATTCTTTCAATCAAGACCGAAAATGGTCACCGTTCCGTCCGGATGGTACTCCACTTGGTGAATGAAGAAACGCTCCAGCGTTTCCCCCGGTGCCTTGTGGAAGGCGTGGAAGGTGATATAGTCCTTGCCGTCTTTGTCGCGGAAGGCGTGATTGTGACCGGCCTGGCGCCAAATATCGCAGTCGTGCAGAATGGGGTTGGCACCGCACTTTTTCCACGTGCCGTACAGAGAATCGGATACGGCAATGCCGGCGTCGTAGTTGTACGTCCAGCTGGAATACCACAGGAAATACAGGCCGTGCCGCTTGACGCAGCAGGGACCTTCTATACCGACGTGGTCCCATTCACCCTCTTTGCCGACCTCCATCACGCACTTGGGGTCCGTCAACTTGAACGTTTTGGTATCCAAACGGTACAGATAAATGGTGCCCGTGTGGTTGCAGAAGAAGTAAATATCTTTACCGTCGCGGAACAGGTGCGCGTCGTTGCAAATGTCGTCCACGTCGGGCAGCGGTTTTTCAACGGTCATGATGGTGTAGGGACCTTCGGGGCGTTCGGCACGCGCGATACCGGAACTGTGCCGATGTTGGAAAGCCGGGTCGTCGTTGCGGCAGTTGAACGTGATGTAATAATACCCGTCGCCGCCGTCAAAGATTTCAGGCGCCCAGAAACGGTCGCGGCACCACATGGAAGCCGGCATATCGTCACGTTTGATGACAACGCCGAGGTCGGTCCAGTGCTTCAGGTCCTCGGAGAACCAAAGGTGCACGCCGGCGTTTTCGCCGGTCCAGTAGGGCGGTTGCGTGCCGGTTAAGTAATACTTCCCGTCAATCAGCGCAACCATGGGGTCACGGATGGTCTCCAACCCCGCTTCTTTGTCAATTATATACGGTACGTTTTCCATAATGAAATTGATTCCTTTCAGTCGGTCTTTCCCCAAAGCCGCCTCCTAGGGGGAGTAGCGTGCAAGCACGCACGTGTTCGCTGCGCTCTCTACGAGGGGGACCGACTTCGGCGGTGGAAGGAGTTCATCATATACGAAAGTGAAACGTCAGCAGGCGAGAAATGAATGAAGCATTTGCTTCACAAATATGAAGCAGCACATCATACCACGCGACGATATATTAACCGGTGAGAGATTACAGCCCAAACAGAGCCGATTCAACTTCGGCGCAAATAGCATGGTAAATCGGCAGATGATACTCCTGAATGCGGTACGTTTCCTTGCTCGGCACCTTGATGACCACGTCGCAGATATTGGCCAGTTTGCCGCCGCCTTCACCCGTCATACCGATGGTGAAAAAGCCGAGCGACTTGGCCGTCTCGGCAGCCAATACGACGTTCTTGCTGTTACCGGAAGTGGACAGACCCAGGAAGACGTCATTCTTGCGGCCGGCAGCGTATACCAACTGGGCAAACACCATCGTGGGGTTGACGTCGTTGGCATAGGCGGAAAGAACGGCTGCCAGCTGGGGCAGGGGCAGGGCGCAAACGCCGCGCTGGAACTCGTCCAGGTGTGCCGTCACTTCCATATCGGCACCAAACGCTTTGCGTTCGTCAGCCGGCATGGGGCGGCGCAACAAAAAGCCCTTGAGCAGCTCGCCGCTGATGTGGTCGCTGTCGGCGGCGGAACCGCCGTTGCCGCACAGCAGCAGTTTGCCGCCGTTTTTATGCATGGTCAAAATGGCTTCCACGGCCGCATCAATCTGCGGCACGACGGGCGCCAGTTCCGGATAGTGTTGTAATAAATGATCGATATGCTGTGACATTGTTTATCTCCTTTAACGGTGTGAAATCATATTTTAATATGTGTTTATGCGATCTGTGCCTTTTTTATTTTGGAAAAACAAGCCGCGTGAAAAAGAGTGCAGAATGGACGAAAGCCTAGCGTCGCCGTACTCTGTACGGCAGTCGAAGGTTCTCGTTCATAGCAAAAAACATACAAAAAATGGAATTTTTGAACGACACGTTCAAAAATAATCATTAGAATTGAAAACAGTAGAGAATCCAAGCGAATAGTTTAAAGACACTTAATCCCTTTTTCTTGTTTTTTGCGGTCTGTGCCTTTTTCAAGTGGCTGAATCTTATTCCATGGCTGCTGCGATAGCCGCCTTATCCCCAATCTGGTCGCCAAGGGCTGCAGGCACGATGCGGCAAACCTCGCGTGAAGGTGCCAGCGTGTTCTTGGCAATGACTGCCTGCATGCTCTCTTCCAACAGGTCGCCGGAACGTTCGTAAATACTGCCGATGACGATGGCTTCCGGGTTGAACAGGTCAATCAAAATGGACAGACCTGCACCCAGCTTTTCGCCGCAATAGCGGTAGACTTCAATGGCTGTGGGATCGCCGGCGTGCGCTGCCTCGGCAATGATGCGGGCGGAAACGTTGTCCAGGTCTGCCATGGTGGGGCAGTAGCCGACGCTGCGGCCCATTTGCAGCTGCTCACGGGCAAAAATCTGCCCCAGCTGTTTGATACCGCCGCCGCTGCAGAAGCCCTCGAAGGAGCCGGCCTTACCGTAACCGACGGGACCGAAGTCGGCAAGACGCATATGGCCCACTTCACCGGCGTTGCCGTTGGTGCCGCTGTACAGTTTGCCGTTGAGAATCAGGCCTGCACCCATACCGGTACCGAAGGTTAAGAAAATCATATTTTGCGTGCCTTGACCCGCACCGAATTTCCATTCGGCCAGGGCGCAGGCGTTGGCGTCGTTGCGCAGGTGAGCGGGAATGCCGAACCGCGTTTCAATCTCCTTCACGATTTCCACGTTGTCCCAGCCGGGCAGGTTGGGCGGCGACATAATGACGCCGGTGTTCTCATTCAGGGGACCGCCGCAGCTGATACCGATGCCCAGTACTTTGTCGTCCGGGTTGGCTGCGATAATTTTGTCAATTTCAACGTAGAGTCTGTCCAGCGTTGTGCGGCAGGGCATGGTGGCAAATGCCACGCGGCTGTTGATATTGCCCCCGTTGTCTGCAGTAATGACGGCGCATTTGGTGCCGCCGATGTCAAGTCCGATATACATAATTTATCCCTTTCGTTGCTTGATATTCGTTAAAAAATAGGTTTATTTCGCAATGCGGTCGATTTGCACCTGCGTGAGCAGTCCGCTGCGTTTGTAGATTCTGTCGTATTTTGCGGCCTCCGGTTTGGCCTTCATATGTTCGTTGGCGTAGCTGTTCAATACCCGTATCGTCAGCGTTTGCTCACCGGCCTCCAGGTCTGCGTGCAGCACCCACGGGCTGAAGGGCAGGTCGACGGTTTTGCCGCCCACGGTGACCACGGCGCTGAAGCCGACGTCGCCCAAATTGATGCGGGCTTTGCCGCCCGGCCAATCAAAGGTTGTCGTATAGGTACACCAGCCGGTATAGTCGTCCATGCCGGGCATTTCTTCCCAGGGACACAGTTCGTACAATTCCTGTTCTTCGCCGCCGTCGGGACAGAAGGTCCAAACGTCGGGTTCAATCGTGTCGATAACGTTGTCGGGGGCAAGGTCGCCGAACGCAGCGGGTTTTAACAGTTTGCGTTCGCGCGGGGCAAAGGACAGCGTACCTACGTCGGTGCGGCGCCAGCCCTCGTCGTCTTTAATAGACCAGGCACCCGGGAAAACGGTATCCGTCTGTGCGTAATCGTTGCTCTCGTTGAGGAAGGCATAAACCGGCCCGTCCGGCGTGTCGCAGCTGCGCAGCGAAATCCTGTTTTGTGCCAACAGATAAAAGTCGTGCGGCAAAAGTTCCAGCATTTCTTTGGGGGACCACACGTATTCACCGGCAAAGTAACTGTTGCGGTATACGTTGATAACCTTACCGCCTCTGTCGGCAAAATCCCGTACGGCGTCTTTGCACAGGTCAATATCGTTGCCGCACAAAATCAAATAACGGAAGCCTTTGTCATATAACCCCGTCATATTCTCTTCATAGACGTACTCATACGCCAGCGGCTCGTAGCACAGTGCCTGTGCGATATTGTCCAGGCGTTCCCAAGCGGGCAGGAAGTTCAATGAATGCGGGTTGGTGCAAATGCGTTCCCGTGCGATTTCGCGGATGGGAACCAGCACGGCGATTTGCGCATTGCTTTTATGCAGATATTCGGCGGATTCACCCACGCGTTCCATCAAATGCTTGGTGAACCGTTCAATGTTGGGGTCGGAATGATTGCCCGGCACGTGGAAGGTGTACAGGAAAAAGGTATCGATGCCGCGCATCACCTGCTGTTCCATATCGTAGCGCATCACGTCGGGCGGAATGGCGTCGCCCATCACGGCGAACGTCTCACTCATGGCGCCGTTTTTGTTGTTTACGCGGGCAACGGAAGCGGCAAAGCGCGGGAAGTCGGCAAACGTGTCCGGCTCGATTTGGTGCCAAATGACGTCCACACCGGGGCGGTCGTTGCGTGCACTGTTGCGGTAAAAGTCACCGCTGACCGTGCAAAGCAGTTCGGCGCGGTTGTCCAAATCCTGGTGCCCCACGGACTCCAGGTTGTGCGCATGGCACCACTCTTCAATCTGCCCGTAGAAATTTTTGGCCAAGAGCGACGTCCACGCGTCGTTATAATCGTCCAGCATATAATGAATGCGGTCAAACGAGGTCGAATCCGTCTCCCCGCTGTTGGCGTTGCCGTAGGCCAGCAACTCGGGCAAAATCGTTTTCAGGTCGTAGCCGTGCCGCTCTTTGAACCAAGCGTCCAGCGTGGGCGTATAGGGGAAATCGTAGCAGATTTCCGGCTCGTCGTAAAAGAAGCCCTTGACGGTTTTGCCGAACTCGTCGCCGATATACGGCACGTAGCGCTCGTGCATATTGTCTAAGAACTTTTTGACGGTATCGGCATCCAAAATATCCACGGTGCCGATGGTCGGATCGCCCTCTTTGTAATCTTTCAAAACGTGCGTCACGAAGGACAGGTTTTCCCACGTCACCACGCACAACCGTGTTTTTTCGGTCGCCCGATAGACGATCTTACCGTCCTGCGGTTCCAGAACGTCGGCCTTCCCGCAGGCATGGTACGGTGCAAAGCGGTTGACCGGCATGGCACCGGCGCTCAAAAAGCGTGCGGGCACCGGCAGGGCAATTTCGTCGCCGGGTTCCAGGATGACGTTGTAGGTGAGCTGCAGTTTCTTGGGGCGGTTTTCCGGTGTCAATACCAAACCGCAGGCGCAACCCGAGGGGAATCCCCATTCGTCGAAAATCCACATGTCAAGGTCGTATTCCTTGGCATATTGACAGAACTTTTTGACGGTTTCCAAATAGCCGGGCAGCCATTCACGGACGTCCTGCAGCGGCTTCGACGAACGGCCGTTGACGGCAAAACCGCCGTAACCGTTTTCACGGTACCATTTGACCGAGTAACGAATAAAATCGTCACTCATGTTCTCAAATATACTGTCGTTTAAAATGGGCAAATAGCGATTGCTGGGCATAACTGTTACCTCGTACAATCAATCGAATAAACGCATCACCAGGCGGTCCAGTTCGGCGCCGATTTCCTCGTTGGATTTGGCGGCAACCAAAAAGGTATGCAGGCCGTTTTTGTTCGGTGTGAAATTGGTGACCTTGTCTTCATCCACGGTTACCGTGCCGGGGGCCGACTGATAGAACCACGGTGCGGCGCCGTAAACGGCGTAGAGGGCAGTGGCAGGGTCCCAGGAGCAGCGGCCGTTCAGTGAGCCGTGCACCGTAAAGGCCAGGGAGTCGGGTGTCTTGCCGTCGCCGACGTCGCGCATGGGCTTGCCGGAAATGATGCCGGCACCCGTTTCAAACGGCAAAAAGACGATGGGCACGGGGCATTTCTCCAAAGAAATGCGGACGGCGGGAACGTCCCAAAAGATATTGTTTTCCGGGATAGGATATACCTGACCCCGGTCGTTGACTTGGCGAAGTTCGCGGGTGACAGGAAATACGCAGGTCTGATGGCTGAAGTTGCCGGCCATAATGGCGATTTCCGTCACTTTTTCACGGACCAGTTCGACACCGGACAGCGGCGAGTATTCGTCGCCCTCGGTTTGCAAGAGTGCTGCCAGGTTGGTGAAGAAACCGGTGAAGAGCAGGGTGACCTTGTCGTTCTCTGCCAGCAGTTTGCGCAGCAGTTTCGGTGAGGGCAGCGTCGTGTCGTACGTCACGCTGTCCTGCGGGAAGGCATCGGCAACGGCCTTGGCATAAACGTCGGTCTTCCCGGTGAGGCCGGGGATGAAATGTCCGATGGGCATATCGGGGCGGTTGTGCTGATTGCAGACGGCCCAAATGGCACCCACGGCTTCTTTGAACGGATAGCAGGACGTCACGCCGAGCAGACTGCACTCCCCGGCACGGTCGGCGGACAGCAACAGGTCCAGCGCCATCACGTCGTCGCAGTCGTCACCGAGGTCGGTATCAAAGATGATTTTCTTTACCATTTTCGTTTGCCCTCCCAAATTAATCGTGCGGAGTAATCACTGTTATAATAATTGAATTAAGTATATCACATATTAAGAGTACTGTCAAAGAAAAAAGAACACAGGTACGTTTCCGTACCCGTGTTCGGCAGAGTCCGTTATCAGAATTCTGTATTTGTCAGCAGCAGCGTTTGATTTTGTCCGATTTGGACGTGGCGGTTAACGGCACCGAGCTTGGTCATGGGATGCTCCGCATCAATGAGATAGGCGACCATATTGCCGTCGGTAAAGCCCGTATCCACACAAACGCTCTCGCCGATATTGGCAATCATCAGGGCATTGCGGCCGGCACCGTCCGTGGCGGCAACGGCAAATAACGTATTGTCGTTGTTGTCAAAGGTACATTGTGCCTGCTGCCCCAGGGCGTACAGTTCACCGAACGCTTTAAAGCCGTAATACAGCGGCAGCGGTTTGCAGTCCAACGGGTTAAACATACCGCCGAAGCAGCTGACGTCCATACGCGCGTCGTAATAGCACATCATATCGGTCGGGCAGTTCTGCATGGCCAGGATAAAGGCGGCCGCCTGCGCCGCAGCGTAGGAGGTGCCGCGGTACTCGCGCTGCCAGGCGTTGTTCCATTCGTTGAGCTGTGTTTCCAATCCTTCGTGGCCGTATTGTTTCAGGAAGGACTGCAGTGCCTTGGAAATCAGGACGTTTTCCTCCAAACTTGCGTAACTGTGCCAGGAGAAAAAGTCGATGGGGGCGTTGTGCTCGTTGATATAGGTAAAGAATTTCTCGGCATACTTCGTGAAATAGATGCGGTAGGTACTGTCGCGCGGCTTCTCACCGACAAGGCCGTATTTCTCCGGCGTGTCCAACAGGCCGATCATGTTGCAGGAAGCGTAACCGCCCACCTTGATGCTGTCGCCGAACGCGGCTTTCAGCTTTTTGGCCGTCACGTCATACAGTTCAAAATAGTCGTAATCGGACCCGTACCACGTTTGGTTGTTGGGGCCGTCCTCGGGTTCGTTCCAAATTTCCCAGTACTCGATGCCGTAATGGAAGCCGTTGTTCCACCCCTCGTTGTAGTGGCGCACGATGTGCTCGCATACACTGGCCCACTTGTCGTAATCTTTGGGCGGATAAATGCGGTAGGATTTGACGGCGGCAAAGTTTTCAATGGTGGAACCCAGACGGTAAATCGGCTTAACACCGGCTTCGTACATATCTTTGATCAGCACGTCCGTGCAGGCAAAATCGTAGGATGATTCGAGATTCGGGTCGGCATCTTCGTCACGGAAAATGTTGGGTACGTCGACGTACATGTTGCCGCCGAACCAGCCGCCCATATCGTGCAGGCGGGAATAGGGAATATGCGCCTCGGTCAGATAATGAAGGTGCGAAGCATCCATGTAGGGGTAGGGCGGCTGCCCCACGGCGTGCATCGGTTTGATTTTGCCGATGATTTTTGTAAAATCCGTCTGAATCGTAATAGGCATAAAAAGAGTCCTTTCTGTACGAAAATCCGAAAAAACGGTTAAAATCGTTGATTTTTATTTGAGGCTTACAGGGTCGGCAAATTTGGTTTTCGTCAGGTTTCCTTCCTCTGCCGAGGTGATGCGGCGCCCGTTGAAATACAATCCGTCCACTGTGATATTCTCCACGCGATGCGTCTCGTCGTATCCGATAAAATAGGACGACGGCATGCGGTCGGCAAAAACCTGAATATTGCGGAAGGTGATATCGTGTATTTTGCCGCGGGTGCTGTCCTCCGTTCTTTCTGCCGTTACGCCGGCGGAAACGGGATTGACGGCAACAGCGGCAAAAGCCTTCACGTTTTGGACCGTGACGACAGTGGGACCGTCTGTTTCATACTGCACAAAGTAAGCGAGCTCGGTTTGTTCCACCGGGCGTTGGTGTCCCGGCCAGCAGCGGTTGAACGGGTAGGCCGAAACGCGGGCGCAGTGCAGGGGAGCATCCGTTCCGTCAACCGTGACGTGATAACGGGAAGACTGCGCTTCATAGGGGGGAAACGGATGGAAGTTTATCATATTTTTAAACGT
>DCGU01000030.1 GCA_002315325.1 Clostridiales bacterium UBA1770 | reverse complement strand
TCTACTCTATGGGGATTATATCATTGCGGCGGCAGAGGGAGCCTTTGTTTTTCATCTTTTTTACGTGCAGGCGTATTTGGAGTCTGTTTTTACGTAATACTCTCATTTATCGTAGCGAAATACTTTTTTCATCTACGATATTATTCCATAGATGGGTGCTTCTTATTTCAGCCGTTTTCAGTGTTTTGAATTCGATTCTGCAAGTCTTCCACAGACGGCAGCTGGTCCGCCAAATTATTCGGCAACTTACCCGTAATTTGATACTCGCTGACACCGATGGGCTTGCTCATATCCTTTAACGAATATTCCACAACCAGATTATTCTTACTTTTGCAGAGAAGCAACCCGATGGTCGGGTTGTCCGCATCTTTTTTCAGGATACCATCAACAGCAGAAAGATAAAAGTTGAGCTGCCCGGCATATTCCGGTTTAAATTCCCCCGTTTTAAGTTCAATCACAACGTAGGAGCGAAGGTTGAGATTGTAAAAAAGAAGATCAATATAGAAATCGTCCCCGCCGACGTTCAGATGATACTGATGCCCAACGAATGCGAACCCGGTACCGAGTTCAAGCAGAAGTGCCGTCACGTCTTTTATCAAAGCATTTTCAATATCCCTTTCGAGCATATCCTCTTTGAATGGAATGAAATCAAAAACGTACGGGTCCTTGATGATTTGCAAAGCCAGTTCACTTTCGGGCGCAGGCAATTTTGTTTCAAAATTCGTCATCTTATTTGCCAAAACCTGCCGCTCGTATAGTTTACTTTCAATTTGATGTACGAGAACGTTCCGTGACCAACCGTTTTTCAAGGTTTCACGGGCATACCATTCCCGATAGGTATTCTCATCAAATTTATCAAGTAGAATCACGTTGTGCCCCCACGGAATTTGTGCAACAACCTGTTGCACAAATTCCTCATCGGGATAATCCTCTGCAAGTTTTGCCATATATTTCAAGTTGCGCACCGAGTAACCGGTGCTGTTCGGATAGGACACCTTAATGTCTTTTGCAAGGTTGTCAACGAATTTATTGCCCCAGGATTTGTTTTCATTAATAATTTTCCCAATGTTATAATAGAGCAAAATCAATTCTTGATTGACTGCCAACGTTGCCTTATACTGTGCTTTGGCAATCTCACGCTTGATTTGGTCCACAATTTGAAAATAGGCGTTGTCGTTTATCAACATAGACGTATCCTCCGAGCTTCATTTGGTTCGCCTATAGAATAACACGAATTCGAAGTGTTTTCAATAGCGTAAAATTATTTTAACCCGGAAGATAGCCCCCTTCCATATGCAGCGGACATTTACTTATGCTTTGACTATTTGGGTAAGAATTTTCATAAGTTTACTTTTTGTGCGCGTCATTTTATGGTATACTTAATATAGTATGAAAAAAGAGGTATCCGTTTATGAGCAATTCCGTGCAAACCAATAACGACACTGCCGACCTGGCGCTGTTCCGCGATTATCATCAATGGTTGGAAATGCAGTGCCTGTACGACGCCGCCGTGCGCAAACTGTGCACCCGCTTTGACACCATCAACGACGAATTCCGCGTGTACCACAAGCGCAATCCCATCCACCATACGGAAAGCCGCATCAAAACGGCCGACAGCATCGTGGCGAAGTTAAAAAAGCACGGGTTCCCCGTCACCATTGAATCGGCCCGTCAAAATCTGAACGATATCGCCGGCGTACGCGTCGTCTGCTGCTACATCGACGACGTTTACTATATTGAAAAGATCCTGCTGAGCCAGCCCGGTATTCGCCTGTGCAAACGCCAGGACTACATCGAGCACCCCAACTACAATGGTTACCGCAGTCTGCACCTGGATCTGTCGGTGGACGTCTTTCTGTCCGACCGCATCGAGCAGGTGCTGGTGAAAATTCAAATCCGCACCGTCGCCATGGACCTGTGGGCCAGCCTGGAGCACGATTTGCGCTACAAGCAGCTCAAAACCATACCGCAGGACCTCAATACCGAGATGCTGGTCATCGGCGACCAGATTGCCGATATTGACGTACGGCTGCAGGACATCTACCGCAAAATACAAGAACTGTAACAAGAGGCAACACCGAAACCATGCTTTCCAAAGATAAATCGTTCTATAAAAGTTTTTTCACGCTGATGGGCACGCTGGTGCTGCAGAACGTCATCGTGCTGTCGGTCAACCTGGCCGACAATATCATGATCGGCGGCTACAGCGAAGCGGCGCTTGCCGGCGTGGCTGCCGTCAACCAATTGCAATTCATCTTTTCCCAGTTGATATTGGGCACGGGCGATGCGCTCGTCGCCGTCGGCAGCCAATACTGGGGGCAAAAGAAAACCGAGCCGATTAAGCACCTGACCAAAGCGGCCCTGCTGCTCGGCGTCGGCGTCGCACTTTTCTTCTTTGTTTTAATGAGCGTCATCCCGGACAAAGTCCTGGGGCTGTTTACGGATTCGGACGCCATCGTAGCCGCCGGCTGCGAGTACGTCAAAACCATTCGCTTCACTTACGTCGTCTTTGCCTTGACGCAAATTCTCGTTGCCTCGCTGCGCAGCGTCGAATCGGTCAAAATCGCCTTTTGGACCGCGGTGGAGTCGCTGATTCTCAACGTCGCGCTGAACTGGGTGATGATTGGGGGCAACCTCGGCTGCCCGGCTATGGGTGCCACGGGTGCGGCGATTGCCACGCTGATTGCCCGCCTGTGTGAATGCATCACCGTATTGCTTTATCTCATCTGCAAGGATAAGAAACTGTGCTGGCGCGCCACGGATTTGCGCACCATGGACAAATCCCTTTTGCACGACTATTATCGTGCCTGCGTCTTCATCGTCGTCGTGGCCGGTATGTTCGGCGTATCCACGGCGCTGCAAACCGTGATTTTGGGGCACATGAACGACAACGCCATCGCCGCCAACTCGGTGGCGCAAACGCTGTTCCAAATATTGAAAGTTGCCTCCATCGGCGCCGCCTCCGCTTCCGCCGTGCAAATCGGCAAAGCCATCGGGCGCGGGGACAGGGCGTTAATCAAAGAGTACACCTACACGATGCAATGCATCTATTTGTGCGTGGGCCTGTTGACCGGCACGATTTTGTTCCTGTTGCGCGGACCGATATTGGCCTGCTACACGCTCAGCGATGAAACCGAAGTACTGGCCAAACAGTTTTTGACGGTACTATCGGTTACCATCGTCGGCACGGCCTATGAAATGCCCGTTTTCTCCGGCATCATCAAGGGCGGCGGCAGTGCCCGCTTCGTCTTTGTCAACGACCTCATCAGCATCTGGGGCATCGTGCTGCCCGTCTCCTTCCTGGCCGCCTTCGTGTGGCACTTCCCGCCCGCCTGGGTGCTGTTCTGCCTGAACGCCGACCAGCTCTTCAA